>NZ_MPRL01000011.1:0-67864 GCF_002020875.1 Solemya pervernicosa gill symbiont
TTCGTCGTTCGCTCGCGCTCTCAACTACGAATATGCAGACGGCGTCGACTATCGCGGACTAACCGCCTTCGCTTCGCTATCCATGGCGGTCAGCGTCGGAGAGACGCTGTCGCCAGATCCAGTCTGCCGTAATCACCTGGTCAGGATCGGGCGCCTTATGTGCCTGAATAATGCCGTCGATAGATGAGAGATCGGAGATAAAGCGCACATCCTGCTGTACCGAGTCGACCAACTCGACCAGCTTCACACCATCTTGCTGCACCCCGAAGGAGAGCTGCTCAATCTTGTTTTTGATCAGAATTGCATTACTGCTGACGTAGAAGACCCACGCCACCATGCCCGCAGTGCAGAACACCAGCAACACAGACAGCAGCGAAATCTTACGAGTAATATTGAGCTTCAATGCCCCTCTCTCTCCTGCACCAGCATCCGGTTACCAGCATAGCGGAGGTTGTTGCTTATTATTATCTCGTCTCATAGTGGCCATCTTCAGCAGTAGCATCAAGTCAGTACAGTAAAAAGTGTGATCACTCTACTACTCTGCAGCTCTACGTTGACGCACCCGCTCCATAATTGCACAGATCTGCTCGGCTCCATCGACCAGTCGCGGACCGGCCCGCTGCAGCAGATCGGGAGCGACATGATAGAGATTCTCCTCCGCCACGGCGCGTAGCTGTGGCCAGCGCCGCCACTGATCGAGCCACTCTGGCCGAGATGCTGCCATACCACTGGCGATAATCACCTCTGGATTACGTGCCAGCACCGCTTCCAGTGCCACCTCTCCAGCATCAACACTCAGATCAGCGAAGATATTTCTCCCACCACAGAGCGTAATAATGTCACTGATGATCTGTTCGCCACCGATGGTCATCAGCGGCTGATGCCAGACCTGATAGAAACTCATTGTCGGCTCACTATCACGGGCCACATTTTTCAGCACAGCAATTCTGGCGGACAACAGCTCGGCTCGCTGGCGCGCCACTGTTCCAGTCCCCGCCAATAGACCGAGTGTCGTAAGAGTCCCCGGTATAGACTCCAGCGCCCGCGGCCGATGGCGATAGAGTGGAAAGCCGAGCGACTCGACCCGTTCAAGCTGTACGGCAGGATTACCATCGGCCCAACCGATAACAAGATCGGGACGCAGGGCGAGAATGCGTTCGAGATCGAATGCCATATAGCTACCGACTCGTGGCAGTTTCACGGCCTCGGCCGGGTAGTCACTATATTCAACCGTCGCCACCACCTGCTTGCCTGCACCAGCGGCAAACAGCAGTTCAGTTAGATGGGGAGCCAGTGAGATGATGCGCTGTGCTGGCTGTTCTAACTCGATCTGCGCACCACTATCGTCAGTGACCACGACTGTGGCGGCGACAGAGAGCGACGACGTCAATAGCAGTAACGAGACGGTTATTAACCTAATAAAAAGATTCACTACACACAGTTCCAATCAGCTGTCGTGCGATAATAGCACCATGACTCAGACAGTAATGGTACAGGGCACTACCTCCGATGCGGGCAAGAGCATCCTGGTTGCAGGGCTCTGCCGCTGGTTTCACCGCAACGGCATCAATGTAGCTCCTTTTAAACCGCAAAACATGGCACTCAACAGTGCGGTTACAGCCACCGGGGGTGAGATCGGTCGCGCTCAGGCACTGCAGGCACAGGCCGCACGGCTCGAGCCACACACCGATATGAACTCGGTACTGCTCAAACCCAACAGCGACACCGGCGCTCAGGTCATCATCCATGGACATGCCATCGGCAACATGGAGGCGCTTGAATACCATCACTACAAAAAAACCGCTCGAAGCGCTGTGCTTGAATCGCACTATCGCCTGCAACAGCAGTATGAGTTGATCGTGGTCGAGGGGGCCGGTAGCCCCGCCGAGATCAATCTACGTGAGGGTGATATTGCCAACATGGGTTTTGCCGAGACGATCGACTGCCCGGTAATCCTGATCGCCGATATCGACCGTGGTGGCGTCTTCGCCCATATCGTCGGTACCCTGGCGCTGCTAAGCGATTCGGAGCGAGCGCGTGTTAAGGGAGTGGTGATCAACCGCTTCCGAGGTGATCTCTCACTACTCACCTCCGGGTTGGAGTGGCTGGAGCAGGAGACGGGCATTCCCGTACTGGGAGTACTCCCCTATCTGGATAACTTTCACCTGGCGGCCGAAGATGCCATCACCCACCATCAACAGTGTGATAGCGAGAAGCTCTTCAAGATCAGCGTGATCGCCTATCCGCATATCAGCAACCACACCGACCTCGATCCCCTGCAACTCAACCCCGGAGTCGATCTGCGCTTTGTACGCAGTGCCGATCAGCTTTCCGAGAGCGACCTGATTATCCTGCCGGGCAGCAAAAGCGTGCGTAGCGATCTCATCTGGCTACGCGACAACGGCTTCGAAGCGGCGCTGCATCGCCACCTGCGCTATGGCGGCAAGTTGATTGGTATCTGTGGCGGTTTTCAGATGCTCGGTACCACTATCCACGATCCAGAAGGGTTGGAGAGTGAAGCGGGTAGCAGCATCGGACTCGGACTCCTTGAGATGCAGACGACACTGCAGGCAGAGAAACAGCTCACTCGTATGTCAGGCAAGTTAACTCTTAACGGCACTCACATCGAAGGTTATGAGATCCACATGGGCTACAGCGAAGGCGAGGCGCTGTCACGTCCCGCTGTTTGCTTTAGCAATGGTGTGGATGGCGCTATCAGCGAGGATGATCAGCTACTCGGCACCTATCTGCACGGACTCTTCGATCAGGCCGATACCGCCGCCGCACTACTGGCATGGGCAGGCATGGAGGCAGCCGCTGGCATCGATCTCGCTCAGCAGAGTGAGCAGGCGCTGGAGCGACTCTGTGATGCGCTGGATGAACATCTCGACATGGCCAAACTGATCGAAGTAACCAATACCCCTGTATCAAGCACACACCCTGAATAGCACCCAGCAAGGGTGCTGCAATCTGCTACAAGGTTGCGATGACATGGCATAATCGCCACATCGTTACATCACAAAACTAGAGAGAACTGAGATGGAAAAACCAATTATCGTTGTCGGCCTCGGTGAGATGGCCAGTGTCTTTACCCGCGCGATCCTGCGTCTCGGCCACCCTGTCTTCCCCGTTACCCGCAACACCGATATGGAGGCTGAGGCACGAGCGCTCGCCGAACCCGCGATGGTACTGGTCGCCGTGGGTGAAAATGATCTGCACCCTGTATTGGAGAAGCTACCCGCCGCATGGCGCAACCATGTAGCGCTACTGCAGAACGAGCTACTACCCGATGACTGGAAGCGCCACGGGCTGGAAAACCCCACCGTGATCTCGGTCTGGTTCGAGAAGAAAAAGGGACAGGACTATAAGGTGCTCGTCCCCTCCCCCGCCTTTGGGCCCGCTGCCGCCCTACTTGAGAGCGCACTCGAAACACTGGAGATCCCCTGCTGGGAGGTCGCCGACGAGGAGGAGCTGCTGTTTGAACTGGTACGCAAAAACCTCTACATCGTCACCACCAATATCGCTGGACTGGTCGTAGGCGGCAACGTCGACTCACTCTGGAATGGACACAATGCACTGGCCCGTGAAGTCGCCAGCGAGGTGCTCGATATCCAGTTCTGCCTGATCGGTCAGGAGTTGGATCGTGACAAGCTGATTGAAGCGATGGTCGAAGCGATCCAGGGCGATCTGGAACACAAGTGCATGGGACGTAGTGCACCAGGACGCCTGGCACGCGCCATCTCTCTGGCCGATGAAGCAGGGCTCGCTGTGCCTAAGCTGCGTGAGATCGCTGCCAGTCAGTCGTAGCGACACAATCAGGCGTCGGGGTCGGAGTTGGTATCGACTCCGACCCCTATCGCTAAACGTAAGATGGGTAGAGCAGAGATGTAGCCCGGATGGAGCGAAGCACAATCCGGGGTTTGCAAGTTAAGTCAAACTCTCCCGGATTACGTTGCACTCCATCCGGGCTACGGATCATCGATCTAACACGGCCAGAGCCAGGCAGCACCACGCACGCCACTCGAGTCACCGTGTTTCGCCTGCACCAGCTTCGTCTTCACGCAGTCTGAGAAGAGATACTCTCCCCACAGCTCCGGCACACGCTGACAGAGGTTAGGTAGATTGGAGAGACCACCACCGAGCACAATCACGTGGGGATCGATCACATTGATCACACTTGCCAACGCCTTTGCCAGCCGTCGCTCATACCGCCCCAGTGTTTCTCTCGCTACATCGCTACCCGCGTCAGCCTCGACTACAATCGACTCGGCCGTTAACGCTTCACCCGTAACAGACAGGTGGTCGCGCGCCAGCCCCGGTCCAGATAGCCAGGTCTCGATACAGCCCTGCTTGCCGCAGTAACAGTCGGGCCCAGGTAGCTCATCGGGCTGTGGCCACGGCAGTGGATTATGGCCCCACTCACCGGCAATGGCGGTGGGACCAGCAAGCAGCTGGCCGTTCACTACAATGCCACCTCCGGTACCGGTGCCGATGATCACACCAAACACCGTTGCGGCACCGATGGCCGCACCATCGCTCGCCTCCGAGAGGGCAAAACAGTCGGCATCGTTTGCAATACGAATTGGTCGCGTTAGTAGCTTTTCAAGATCACGATCGATCGGCTGGCCGTTGAGGCAGATCGAGTTGGAGTTTCGCAGTAGTCCGGTAGCTGGTGAGATAGCACCCGGTGTGGCTATACCCACTGAAACCGATTCACCCAGTTCAGACTCTACATCTAATACCAAACAGGAAATCGCCTGCAGTGTTCCCAGGTAGTCATTCTGTGGTGTGGCGACACGTCGGCGTACTACCATCTCACCCTGCTCATCAAGTGCGACCACTTCAATCTTGGTTCCTCCAAGATCGATACCTACACGCTTGCTCACCCCAAACTCCTGCAGTAACAGCTATTCATCATCACGACCGTAACCGAGTCAATTTAGTCCATCACCCGCGATGATCGTTTTACCGTCAGTGGCTGTAAAAACGATGCTGCGCACGGAACAGAAAAAGAGCTGTTTATCCATCTCCGCTAACCTTCGATTTCGATAGCGATTCGTTGACTCACGAAACACCACCTACCATGGTCGCCACCGCGGTGATCAACACCACCACCTCCACCAGCTCCACCAGCGCACCAAAGCCATCACCGGTCACACCCTGTAGTCGAGCCATGAGTCGGTTTCTGAGTAGAAAAACAACCACCACGGTCGCTAACAGTAGATAGAAAAATGAGAGCTGCCAGATCATCAGTGCCACCGAGATCAGCACCAGTAGTGCAGCCATCTCCTGTTTTGGCATTGCGTTAACCAGCGTCGATCCAAGTCCCTCACGTCGGACATAGGGAGTCGTCATCATCATTAGCGGTAGCGCCATTCGTGCCAGTAGCGGTGTCACGACCACAACCATCAGCGCGTGACTCTGCAACAGTGCCAGCAACGCCAGATATTTGAGTAGCAGTAACAGTATCAACGCCACCACTCCGATCGGGCCAGAGGCAGGATCCTTCATGATCTCCAAGGTGCGCTCGCGACTGTCGTGACCACCAACCCAAGCGTCGGCCATATCAGCCAGACCATCGAGATGCAGACCACCCGTTAATAACACCCACAGCGTTAACAACACCCCCGCCTGGAGTTCAGGTGTCAGTGCAGTCGGCAGTGAAGCAGCCAGCCACAACAGACCTCCCAGCAGCAGGCCGACCAGCGGATAGAAGAGCGTCGAGAAACCGAGTTCCTTTTCGCCAGGCTCAGCAATCTCTGGCGTTGGTAACCGGGTTAGAAACTGCTGTGCGAGCAGGTAGCAGCGAATCATAGCTGTCCAGCGTGAAAGATCAGCCGCGGAAAGGATTCGGCATCGAAGTGGTCGACCTGCACCCGACTGATGCCAGCACTCGGCACCTGCAGACGGAACATACGATCGAGCGGCATATCGAGCACATGACGTAGCACCATACGCATCATACCGGCGTGGCCAACGACCAGTAGGTGCTGCCCCGCATAGCTGTTTAGCAGCGACTCCCAGGCCGCGATCACCCGATCACGAAAATCGGCCAGCGTCTCGGCACCGGGCGGTGTGTTGTTGAGCGGATCACTCCAGAAACGGTTCAGGGTCTCACTATCCTCGGCCATCAACTCGGCGGCAGTACGTCCTTCCCACTCACCAAAGCCGATCTCCATCAAACGCGGGTCCAGCTTCATCGGGATTCCATGTCGCGATGCCAACTCAGCGGCGAACTCACTACAGCGGCTCAGGCTCGAACTGACAATACGATCCCACGGAGCATGGTCAGCCACCGCCTCACGCATCTGCCGCCACCCCTTCTCGCTAAGTGGATCATCGATCTGACCACGATAACGTCGTCCACCGACCGGCTCGCCATGACGCATTAGATCGATCGTGGTGGTAACCATTTCACTCATTCAATATTCCCTATAGCTCTTCCGAGACATCCGCCTCGGCAAAGGTGGCCATGTTGTTGTGCAGCGCCACCGCCATACGCAGCAGCGGTAGCGCAACGGCTGCGCCGGACCCCTCACCGAGACGCAGATCGAGATCGACTAGCGGCTTGGCACTGAGCGCCTCGACCATCAGGAGATGACCCGGCTCGGCCGAGGCGTGGGCGAACAGCAGCCAGGGACGAATCTCCGGGACAATATGTGTTGCGGCAAGTGCGGCACTGGTGGCGATAAAACCGTCGACCAGCACAGGCAACCCCACCTGCGCCGCTGCGACATAGGCACCGGCCAAAGCGGCAATCTCAAAACCACCCAGGCAACGCAACACCTCAAACGGTTGCTCGAGCAACGCAGTGTGTAACAGCAACGCCTGCTCAATCACCTGCGTCTTGTGCTGTACGCCATCGCTATCGAGTCCCGTACCAGGCCCCACCAGTCGTGCCGCTGGCTGTTTGAGCAGTGCAGCAGCTATCGCCGTAGCGGCGGTGGTATTGGCGATACCCATATCACCGCCAACAAAGAGCTCCGCCTTCGTCTCAACTGCGCGCGCCACGGCATCCCGTCCAGCAGAGAGTGCGGATGCCAACTGCTCGGTGCTCATCGCTGCACCGACAGCGAGATTACTACTACCTGCAGCGACACGTTGCGAGATGACACCCTCCAGCGGACCGGGATCGATCACCGCACCGACATCGACTACCTCGAGCCGTGCACCCAGCTCACGCGCCAGCACACTGATCGCCGCACCACCACGGGCGAAGTTACGAATCATCTCGGTAGTGACCGCCTGCGGAAAGGCGGAGACCCCTTCATCAGCGACACCGTGATCGGCGGCGAAGATAACAATCGAAATCTGTTCGAGGCTGGGTGCCTCACGCCCCTGTAGCGCGGCCAACTCGATTGCTACCGTCTCAAGCCGACCCAGGGAACCGGGTGGCTTGGTGAGCTGCTGCTGGCGTGCCTCTGCCGCGGCGCGCACCGTCTCATCCAGTTTGGCAACGGGCGCATTTAGCCACTCGACACTCATCTACTCCCCTTTTAAAATCATTGGTAGACCGGCGGCCACAAAGGTGACTCGCGCAGCGTGCTCAGCAACGCGCTGGTTGAGCCAGCCCGCCTCATCTCGGAAACGTCGTGCCAGCGGGTTGTCGGGGACAATGCCAAGACCCACCTCATTACTGACCAGCACCACCCGGCCCGGCAGGCTCGGCAGCAGTCTCAACAACTGCTCTCGTTCATCGTTCAGACGCGCCTCATCCGCTGCCATCAGGTTAGATAACCAGAGGGTCAGACAGTCGACAATCACGGTCCGATCGGCCGCCGCATTTTCCGCAAGAACTGCGGCCAGCGCCAGCGGCTCTTCAATACTCAGCCACGCTTCAGGACGACGTTCTCGATGGTGGGCAATGCGCTCTGCCATCTCCTCATCACCCGCCTCTGCGGTGGCGATGTAGATCACCTGCCGACCACCTTCACTGGCACGCTGCTCCGCCAGGGCGCTCTTTCCTGAACGAGCACCACCGAGAATCAGTTCAACCATTGACGCTCCCCCATCTAGATAGATGGCCAGCTGGGCACGGTAGTGCTGCCAGTCAAAGGCGGGGCCTGGATCACTCTTACGCTCAGGCGCGATATCGCTGTGGCCGGTGATGCGTTGCGGTGCAATCCCTGGATAGGCCTCGATAATTGCCGCTGTGACCATTGCCAGCTGTGCATACTGCGCCTCTGTATAGGGAACCTCATCGCTCCCCTCAAGCTCGATACCGATGGAGAAGTTATTACACGCCTCACGTCCTTCAAAACAGGAGAGACCGGCGTGCCAGGCACGACGGTTGAACGGCACATACTGAACCAGTTCACCATCACGCCGGATCAGCAGATGACTTGAGACTCGCAACCCTTCGATCTCTTTGAAGTAGGGATGGGCAGTGGGATCGAGCTGATTGCTAAAGAGCTGATCGATCCAGGGACCACCGTACTCATCCGGCGGTAGGCTAATGTTATGAATCACCAGCAGGTCGATCGCCTCATCCTCGGGGCGAGCATCACAATTGGGTGACGGGTGCTGACGAGCCACATCGAGTAGACCGCTTTGGGCATCAACGTGCATTTCAGGGAGCCTCTTCACTCGGCAACTCAAGAGCGAGTTCAATTGCGCGCTGGAGTCCCTGTGGGGACGCCTCAGCCTGTAGTGGACGGTGGAATTGACCATCGCGGTAGAGAAACAGTGCCGGCAGATGGAACACATCAAACTCGCGTGTCAGCGCCTGGCTGCGCTCAGCGTCCACCTCAAACAGTTGTAGATCAGGAAAGTCGGGGGGCTGGGTTTCAAACAGCCTTTTCCAGTGGCGGCAGGAGGCACAACCGACACCGGTGAAAAAGACAATACTTAATCCGGGTGTCGCTTCCAGAGTGTGGTGAAACTCGAACTCTTCGATCGATCTGATCTGCACGCCGACACCACACCCCAACCATCAGACGTTCTTGCAGAAACCGCGCAGTACCATATCGGTGAAGCTGACAATTCCGACCACCTTGCCCGCTTCGACGACCGGTGCACGCGACAGCTGAAAACGGTCAAAGAGACGCGCGCAGTAACGAATATCCATTGCGGGATCGACATTGATCACCGGCTTGGCCATCACCTCGTAGACATTGACCCGCTCCGGCGCCTTATCAACAGCCAACACCTTGCGCGCGATATCGGAGATCAGCAACATGCCGTACTCGTCGTCATCGTGACGCTTGTCGACAATCAGTGACTTGGTCTCAACGTGTTTCATCTCTGCCAGTGCATCACTCACCGTGGCCATGCCGTCGACCATGTCAAACTTGGCCTTCATCACATCACGAACCCGTACTACCTCTTTATGGCTCATATCTCTTCCTCCACAGCCTCTACTAGCTCTCTCATCTGGTGGGCAACGCCGACGGCGTCCTCTACATCAATCTGAAACGCAATCCCGGTACCGGGTCGAGCATCGAACTCGCCCTGTTTCTCGATCTCCTCGAGGATATGGCGACTCAGGTGCTCTTCAACCAGAAACATCACCATATCGCGCTGTGTCTCGAGCGAGAGGCCGAAGAAGGTCTTGGTCTGCTCAACACCCTCACCACGCGCCTGGTTGAGCACGGTAGCGCCCGTCGCACCCGCTGAGCGTGCCGCATCCAGCACGGCACTGGTCTTGTCGTCTTCAACCAGTGCTATTAACAGTTTGAAGTGCATCGCTACTCTCCTTTTTCTTTTAGTTTGCGAGCGTGGGCACGTTTGGTGCGCCATTCACCCAGTTGGGCATAACCCATCACAGTGATAATTGGGAACAGGCTGGCAAAGGCGATCAGGCCAAAGCCATCGAGCAGAACACTGCGCCCCGGTACGGTGCCTGCCAGTCCCAGCCCAAGCGCCGTCACCAGTGGAACGGTAACGGTTGAGGTGGTGACACCACCCGAGTCGTAGGCCAGCGGAATGATCATTTTCGGTGCCCGCATCGTCTGGAATATAACTACGATATAGCCGACGATGATGTAGTAGTGAAGCGGCGTGCCGGTAACAATACGGTATGTACCAAGCGCAATACCGATCGCCACACCGATCGCCACCGCAATGCGCAGCCCCCAGACGGTGATCGCACCACCAGAAACCGATTGCGCCTTGATCGCCACGGCGATCAGCGACGGTTCAGCGATAGTCGTAGAAAAACCGATCGCCGCGGCAAATAGATAGACCCACTTGTAGTCCGACCAGTGCATCACTCGACCCAGCTCCTCAACCCCCCCGTAGATGAAGGCGGGATCGGTCAGCTGCTGCGCCATCAATTTCCCAAGCGGGAACAGCGCCTGCTCCAGCCCCTGCAGGAAGAAGGCGAGACCGACAATGACGTAGGCAAAACCGATCAACACCTGTTTCATGTGTGGAATCGGTTTGCGGATTACCAGGAACTGGAAGCCGAAGATAATCGCAGCGATTGGAATCACATCGCGCACCGTCTGCAGCAGGACGGTCAGAAACTCTATCAGCCACTCGATCATGAGAAGAGCATCCCGTAGGCCATGACAAAGATCATCGGTGTTAGCGAGGCGAGCGCGATCAGACCGAAGCCGTCGATCATCGGGTTACGCCCCTTGATCGAAGATGCGAGGCCGACACCGAGCGCTGTCACCAGCGGCACCGTGATGGTCGAGGTGGTCACACCACCCGAGTCGTAGGCGATACCGATAATCTCTTTGGGTGCAAACATGGTCATGATCACCACGCCGCAGTAGCCGCCGATGATCAGATACTGGATTGGCCAGCCTTTTAGAATACGAAATACACCGAGCAGAATGGCCGCACCGACCGAGATCGCAACGGTCAGACGCAGACCATCGGCGTAGCTACTCTGTGCTTCAGGGGTATTCACAATCACACCACCCTCGGCGGCGATCTTGGCCGCCTCGGCCGCGACGGCAATCAGTGCTGGCTCTGCCACGGTGGTACCGAATCCGAGTGCGAAGGCGAAGATCAGCAGCCACATCACACTGCCCTTACGCGCAAAGGCGAAGGCCATGCTTTCACCAATGGGGAAGAGTCCCATCTCCAGGCCGTGTATAAAGAGGGTCAGGCCGATTACTACCATTGCGGTACCGGCAACGATACTGCCCATATTGGGGATCGGTTGCTGCAACACCACGATCTGGAAAAAAGCGATCACCACGATAATCGAGGCGAGATCGCGCAGGCTGCCGAGCATTGAAGCAAACAGTTTTTGTAGTTGCTGTTTCACGAAACCCTTTTACACTCGACATTGGCTCGCGGCAGTTGCCAAGGCAGTGTAGAGATTATTATTTTCGAGCCAACATTCTAATTAAATGGAAGCCAGGGTGTAAGCAGATGTCAGCTCACGGTGATCAACAGAGACTACAGGGAACAACACCGGAGACACAACCGGTAATTACAGCGCCGCATCAACTAAAACGTGCTGAGTTATTGGAGCGGCTGCAGGGTAACAAACATGGACTGAGTCAAGACGAAGTAAACAGTCGACTCAAGCGTTACGGCAACAACAGCCTGCCACAGGCCAAGCCTCCAGGCATTACCCACACCTTTATTCGTCAGTTTTTCAATCCACTGATCTATATCCTGCTGCTTGCGGCCTTCGTCTCGTTGCTGCTGCACGAGTACTCCGACGCTATATTTATTATTGCCGTACTGTTGATCAATGCCGTGATAGGCACCGTTCAGGAGTACTCAGCACAGCGAGCGGCGCTTGCGCTGCAGCAGCTGGTAACGACCCATGTGATGGTACTGCGCAGCGGTGAGAGCTATCAGATCAACTCCGAAGCGTTGGTGCCGGGCGATATCGTGCTACTCGAATCGGGCAGTCGCGTACCGGCCGACATGCGACTGCTCTCTGAGTACGACCTCGAAATCGATGAGTCACTGCTCACCGGTGAATCACTACCGGTCAGCAAGGAGGCTGGGCTAACGCTCGAGCACGACACACCACTGGCTGAGCGATGCAATATGGCCTTTGCCGGCACCATGGTGAGCCGGGGGCGGGGGCGCTGCCTGGTAACTGCCACAGCCACGGCAACCGAGATCGGTACACTCGCCAGCGCCATCAGTCGTCCGCCACAAAAACCACCCCTACTGCTGCGCATGGAACGCTTTACCTTCATGGTCGGCATCTTTGTTGCCATCGCGGTGCTGATCCTCGCCACCATCGGCTTTATCAGTGGCACTCCGCTGGAGGAGATCTTCCTGCTCTCCGTGGCGCTGGCCGTCTCTGCCATTCCTGAAGGACTACCGGTCGCACTCACCGTGGCACTGGCGATCGGCATGAACCGCATGGCAAAACGTAACGTGGTGGTACGACGTCTGATGGCGGTCGAATCACTCGGCTCCTGTACCTTTATCGCCTCCGACAAGACCGGCACCCTGACCGTCAACGAGCTGACCGCTCGCCGCATTCTGCTACCCGGCCAGCCCGCGTGGCATATCAGTGGCGAGGGAATGGTGCCGGTGGGTGCGATCACACCACCGACGGGTGTCGACGGCGACGGTTCTAAGCTGCTGATCGAGCAGCTCGCCATCGCCGTCACACTCGACAACGAGGGTTTCCTCGGCCTGCGCGAGGGTGAGTGGGACCACCACGGTGATGCGGTCGATGTCGCACTTCTAGTGATGGCCCACAAGGTGGACATTCATCAGGCTGATGCCCTCGCCACCTATGAGAAGATCGCTGAGATCCCGTTCGAGTCGGAGCACCGCTTCTCCGCTTCTCTCAATCTATTTGATGGACGACCGACCATCTCCACCAAGGGCGCACTCGAATCCCTGCTACCAATGTGTAGTCACATGGCAACTACTGAAGGTCGGCAGCCGATCGATCGTGACGCCCTTGAGGCACAGGCGATCACGCTGGCCGCAGAGGGCTACCGCATACTCTCCATCGCCTCTGGCGCGTGCGTGCCCATCAGTGACGAACCGTTTGCCGTCTCCCATCTACACGGGCTCACCCTGCTCGGCATGGTTGGCATGATCGACCCTCTCAGGCCCACCGCCGCCGCCGCCATCCGCAACTGTCGAAGCGCGGGTATCGAAGTCTCGATGGTTACGGGTGATCACCCGCTCACCGCCTATGCCATCGCCAGTGAACTGCAGCTGGCCAACTCACTCGACCAGGTCGTCACCGGTACGGCGCTGCGCGAGGCCGAACAGCAGAGCCACGCAGCGGTCGACCAACTGACCCGCGAGGCGCGAGTCTTTGCTCGAGTAGAGCCGCAGCAGAAGCTGGCGATCATCGAATCACTGACCCGCAACGGCCACTACGTCGCGGTGACCGGCGACGGCGCCAACGACGCCCCGGCACTGCGAGCCGCCCACGTCGGGGTGGCGATGGGTAAGAGTGGGACTGATGTGGCGCGCGAAACCGCCGACATCATCATTACCGATGACGACTTCAGTTCGATAGCCAACGGTATCGAAGAGGGGCGCATCGCCTACGCCAACGTGCGCAAGGTGATCTTCCTGCTGATCTCAACCGGCGCCGCGGAGCTGGTGTTGTTCGCCCTCTCGCTGATGGCGGGACTACCGATGCCGCTACTGGCGGTACAACTACTGTGGCTCAACCTGGTTACCAACGGTATTCAGGATGTCGCACTCGCCTTCGAACCCGGCGAGGGCAATGAACTCAAACAGCCGCCACGTGCACCCAAAGAGGCGATCTTTAATCGACTGATGCTTGAGCGAGTAATCATCTCTGCCGTGGTGATCGGTATCGTCGCCTTCCTCACCTTCCGCTGGCTACTACAGGCTGGATATAGCGTCGATGAGGCTCGCAACGGCACTCTGCTGCTGATGGTCCTATTTGAAAACGTGCACGTCTTTAACAGTCGCTCTGAGCACCTCTCCTGCTTCCGCCACAACCCACTGCGTAACAAGCTGCTGTTATTTGGCACTGCGGCTGCGCAGCTGATTCATATCGGCGCGATGTATACACCGGGGCTCAATGAGGTACTCGGTGTGAAGCCGGTGGCGATCGGCCATTGGCTGCAACTACTACTACTCGCAACCAGCGTTCTGTTGGCAATGGAGTTACACAAGTGCTACCTAAAGCTGCGCCACACCAACCATGTATAATCGGCTCTCAATAATTCACCAATAACAAGCTGGGAATGAAGATGGAAAGCGGTGAAGAGACGCAAACGCTGATCGAATTGCTCACCGCCTGGAGCGGCAAGATCGCGGACGCACTCTGGGGCAACGAACTCACCCTGATCGCCCTGCTCGGCACCGGCCTCTACTTAACCATCAGAATCGGCTTCATCCAGATTCGTGGCTTTCGCCATGCGATCAACCTGATCGGCGGTCGCTACAGCAGTCACAAAGATACCGGCGAGGTCTCCCACTTCCAGGCGCTCTCCGCAGCACTCTCCGCCACCGTCGGCACCGGTAATATCGCCGGTGTCGCCACCGCCATCTCGCTCGGCGGCCCCGGCGCACTCTTCTGGATGTGGATGACTGCCTTCTTCGGCATGGCGACCAAGTTCACCGAATGTACCCTGGCGCTGCAATTCCGCGAGGTTAGCCGCGATGGTGAGATCGCGGGTGGCCCGATGTACACCCTGTTGAACGGTCTGAAGATGAAGCGCACCGCCATCGTCTTTGCCGTTTTTGCACTGATCGCCTCGTTCGGTATCGGCAACATGGTGCAGGCCAACTCGGTCGTTGATGGCATACGCTACATCTATCCACCCGTAGGAGAGCTCTCCTGGCTAATCGGTATCGTCATGGCCGTCCTGGTAGGTCTGGTGATCATCGGCGGCATCAAACGTATCGCCAAGGTCGCCTCGGTACTAGTCCCCTTCATGGCAACGATCTACATCGCCGCCGCACTGATCGTACTGGCCAACAGCTACGAGGCGATCCCCGCCGCATTTGCCACCATCTTTGAAGCCGCACTCAACCCCTGGGTCGTCGGTGGTGCCGCCGTCGGCGAGGCGATCCGCTGGGGTGTCGCCCGCGGCCTCTTCTCCAACGAAGCAGGCCTCGGCTCCTCGCCGATGGCCCACGCCGCCGCTCGCACCAACGAACCGGTCCGCGAAGGTCTGGTCGCGATGATGGAGCCCTTCATCGACACCATCGTCATCTGCACCCTCACCGGCCTGGTGATCATCGTCACCGGCAGCTACATCGACCGCCCCGATGACCTGGTCGGCGCCGCCCTCACCGCCCACGCCTTCAGCCAGAGCCTCGGTAACGCCGGAGCACTGGTCGTCGGCATCGGTCTCTCGCTCTTCGCCTTCTCCACCATTATCGCCTGGTCCTACTACGGCGACCGCTCCGCCCGCTTCCTCTTCGGCGAAGCGGCAGTAATGCCCTATCGAGTCCTCTACACCATCGTCGTCGCCTTCGGTGCTCCCGTACCACTGCAACTGGTCTGGAACCTTGCAGACACCACCAATATCCTGATGGCACTACCCAACCTGATCGGGCTGATACTGTTGGCAGGGCTGGTAAAGAAGATGAAAAATGATTACTTTTCTAAGTCGCAGGAGCGGACTCAGTAGTTGATGTTTGGTTTCCGGGGAGTCGCTATTTTTGCGGAAGCTTGTTTTGGGCATCCAAGCCCAAGCAAGCGGCAAATACTTAACGCGACCGTTTATGCCTACGGCGCCCCGCGGTCAGCGAGGGTGGGCATGATTTGTATGCTCACGTGGAATAGTTTAGGAGTTGTGGAGGTTACAGGGATGCAGTCTCAAAGCTGGCAGGGTTCTGTAACAGGTATACTGTCCCCAGAATTCGAATTCTGTCTAGCTTAATTACTGGTAGCAATGACATGGACGACATTAATAAATATGTAACGGAACTGCGCCATGCAGCCAATATTGCCAGTTTAAATTACGATATATGGCGCACATTCAATGGTGAAGAAACACGCCCTATATTCGTTGACACAATGAATACCTATACTCTGTATTTTCAGACTGCCATTCATGCTCATTTTGCAGCCCTTTTGATCGCTCTATATCGCGTTCACGAGCCAAGATCAGATACAGTTAACGTTCCGGGCTTGGTAAAAATAGTTAAAGAATCACACCCATTTTCGGCAGAGATCAAAAAAACCGTCCTTAGCATAGGAGCTGAATGCGAACCTTTATTCAGAAAAGTAGCAATTTTAAGAAACACTGTTTTTGGCCACAAATCTAAGAAAATTTGTTCTAAATAAGCATTCCGAAAAGCAGAAATCACCCCCGACGAACTAAAATCCTTAGTAGAGCACACCAAACTACTATTAAATACAATAACCCTCGGTTGGGACAAAAGCACACATGCGTTCAATCTCAATGCAGAAACAGACACATTGAGATTATTGCGTGATCTTCAGGGATTACGTGAGATGCGTTCGAATCAGAAGAAGCGCAATTGATAGTTGACAGACCACGGCTTTGATATTTCTCCCCTTCGATGCAGAGCGAGCCTCGCAGCGATTTCAGGGTTAAGCGGGCAGCCTGTCTGAGCGAAGCGAGTTCTGCCCGCGCCTGAAATTGTGGGAAGTAAGTGGTCCGCGAAGCGGCAAATCGTGGGGCGGCCTTCTCTTTCGTTAGTTTCTCTTGGCCGTGCAAGAGAAAGTAACCTGCCGCGAGTCAGCCACCCGCATTCATAAATCACGTCGCGTCAGCGACACAAACAACGATCCGCGCGAAATTCCGGGGACAGTATACCTATTACCCATAACTTGCGATTTAGCATTGGCCCTGATTGGTTTTGACTTTCTTCTCCCTTCTACATCGCCGAGCATCGCAGTGATTTCAGCGAGAAGAGGGCAGCATGTCTGAGCGAAGCGAGTTCTGACCTCGCCTGAAGGCCCAATAGGATTAGACTCGATTGATCATGATTTGCATACCCACAAGCCTTTACTAACGTATAATCCCGTCCAACTCGCAATTAGAACAAGCCAATTAGACTCATCTCGGAAGGCAGATCATGGTATTTAAAAACCCAACCGCAACTGGACTTATTGTCGGATTGATGGTGATTCAATCACTATTCGCTGATCCTACTCCTCCGGCAACCCCGATCACCGTTGAATACGATGATACAAGTTATATTTTAACTACCAACTATTTTAGTTTTTCCGATAACCCTGAATTATTAGAAGCACAGCCTTGGTGGGAGGACCCAGACCTCGCTATAGGCCTCGCTGAAACAGTCCAATTTCAACTGGGAACCTCTGTAGACTCACAAGACACATCCCCTTCAGGGGAAGCCCTCGGGCCACTGTTTGCTTACAAAGATCATCTGAGCATTGCCTGGGATGGAAGCGGTGCCTGCAACGATTGTCACACCTCTGATGACCCAACCTATTACGCTATCGATATAACCAGTAGCGTAACTAGCATTGAAAACACCCATAAGGCATTCAAGCTTTTTTCATTAGCAGAAGACACGGTTATCCACGGTGCTCATAGTCGCCCACTATCCAGACAAGTTACTAAAAACAAGAGGGCGTTCTGGGTTGCTGGAGATTGGGGTGTCGACAACCACTACAACAGCAACGCCACCGCAAAACTGGCAGAAGTTGGTGTGGGCTACAATTATGGAACCACACAAATCAACGCCTCTCTGGGTAAAACCTGGGTCAGACAAGAGTTAGATTACAACGGAAGCGCTGATGGTGATGGTAAATATTTCATTCTGGAGAGCATTTATCACAATGCCAGTTCTGAGAACTTATTTGTAACCCTTGGCCTTTACCACCATCGATGGGACGCCGAAATAGAGCGCGGTTATCTCTTCGGTGCCACACCATACTTATCATCAGGCAACCCTGAAATATCCAGCTGGGGGGTTAGAGCAAGACTTGATTGGCAAGACCTATATTTGGCGAACAGTTTTCAGATCAGCCCATACATAGATCTCACGCACAGAGATGTAAGCACTGAGTCATACACAGAGACGGGTGGCGCATTACCAGCATCGTTTGATCGTCATGATGAAAACGTCACCGACATACGGTTGGGCTTCAACGCAAGCAAACCCATTGCCAATTCACAGATCGCTTTCGCGACTAGCCTTGAAGTTGCACACCGACTCAATTACGAGGATGCAAACATCTCTGGTCATGTACCAAACGCATATACATTCAATTTCACTGGCCAAGACTATGATAAATCGACATGGTACAAAGTTGGTATTGGCGTAGAGAACAGCTCAGACAACGGGAAGTTTTCAGTTATGTTGAATACCACGACGGAAGGCGCAATGCCTACCAGGTGGATTGCAGCATCCTGGCAGACAACGTTCTAAAGCATGCGCCAGCTCCGGATTACATTCCATTTCATCCGGGCTACGGACTAGACTTTCCGCGTGGCGCGTACGTGCCTACCCTACGGTTCTATGTTGGTTGGGTTGAACGCAGTGAAACCCAACAAATTATCCAAGCCCTAACCACATCTCCCATTGGGGGGTATCACTTTCACCCCAAGGGCACTTCCTCGCTTCGCTCAGGGCGCGCTAATCCCACCCTACATTCCGTTGCCTGTTGTCTGTTACCTGTTTCCCCACCCCAATGGCATAATAGCCACCAAAATCAAAACACTTGGAGAGACCATGACCACTATCACCACCGATTCAGGCCTGCAGTATGAAGAGATCACCATTGGCGAAGGCACCGAGGCGACTGGCCGCGGTCAGACCGCTGTTGTCCACTACACCGGCTGGCTTGAGGATGGCACCAAGTTCGACTCAAGTGTTGATCGTAACGATCCGTTCAGCTTCCCGATGGCCTGTGGTTATGTGATCAAGGGTTGGGACGAGGGTGTTGTCGGCATGAAGGTTGGCGGCAAGCGCAAGCTGACCGTCCCCTCCAACCTCGGTTACGGCGAGAACGGTGCCGGTGGTGTAATACCCCCCAACGCAACACTGATCTTTGAGGTTGAGCTACTCGAGGTCTCTGAGTAACAGCGATGGAGCAGGCGCTGATCGAGGAGATTCGGCGGAACGTCGCCACCGCACTGGAGGAGGATATCGGCAATGGTGATCTCACCGCCGCGCTGATACCCGTTAACGCCCTCTCCACGGCAACGGTGATCTGCCGTGAGGCTGCGGTGATTAGTGGTCGCCCCTGGTTCGATCAGGTGTTTCATCAGATCGATGCCACTATCACTGTCGAATGGTTGGTTTCGGAGGGTGAACAGGTCGCAGCCGACCAGCCGCTCTGCACTCTGCACGGCTCTTCGCGGAATCTGCTCACCGGTGAGCGTGCTGCGCTCAACATTCTGCAGACCCTCTCCGCTACCGCAACCGCCACCCGCCACTACGTTGATCTGATTGCTGGCAGTGGGGCGACCATTCTCGATACACGCAAGACGCTGCCGGGATTACGCCACGCGCAGAAGTACGCGGTGAGATGCGGTGGCGGACGGAATCACCGCATCGGTCTCTTCGACGCGATATTGATCAAGGAGAACCACATCGCCGCTGCCGGTTCGATCACCGCTGCGCTACTCACGGCACGTGCCAGTGTCGAAGAGGGCGTGATGATTGAGGTAGAGGTGGAGGTGGAGGTGGAGGTGGAGGTGGAGGATCTGGCACAGCTGGAAGAGGCGTTACTCTCCGGTTGCAAACGGATTCTGCTCGACAATATGCCCCCTGAGCTGCTGCGCCGTGCCGTTGAACTCAACTGCGGACGGGCCAAACTGGAGGCCTCCGGCGGGATTACCGATGAGACGATCGTCTCGATTGCCGCCACCGGCGTTGACTACATTTCGATCGGTTCCCTGACCAAGGATATTCGTGCCGTCGACCTTTCGATGCGGCTCGCCGAAGGTGTGTCATAAGGCACACTACAGGAAAATATTTTTCACTTATTTTGAATGTAAGTTACGCCACACTTCTTAAGAAGTTTCTTAAAGTATTCGCTAACAACCTGTCACAACACAACTTTAACCGTTATCCACAAAAGCTGTGGATAACTCTGTGGAGTAATTGGTAGATGAATGCGCTAGCCCGCACTACGACTGGTATTTCGTTAGATTGATGAAATCTGCATCACAATATTTTTCTTTATAAATAACAACGTTTTACAGCATTTAATAATATACCAACCTGTTGCATAGGAAATTAATTCACCGAATGTTGCAATTGCATTACCCCCTGTGTATAAGCGATTCTCCTTCGCGGGGCTATGTTGCTGAAAAACGGCTATACCAGCATGGATACCGGGTTTATCGCGAAAAACTGGTCGGAGAAAAAAGATTCCTAATCAAATGAACAATCAAGGTGGAAAAATCGGCTTTGTCAGCCTCGGCTGCCCCAAGGCGACGGTCGACTCAGAACGCATTCTGACGCGACTACGTGCCGAGGGTTATCAGCTCGCCCCCGACTACGATGAAGCGAACCTGGTGATTGTGAATACCTGCGGTTTTATCGATAGCGCCGTGCAGGAGTCACTCGACGCGATCAGCGAGGCGATGGATGAGAACGGCAAGGTGATCGTTACCGGCTGTCTCGGTGCCGATGAGGGACGAATCCGCGAGGTCCAGCCCGATGTGTTGGCCGTAACCGGCCCGCAGGCGTTCGAGGAGGTGATGGAGGCGGTCCACGGTCAGCTCCCCCCCCCCCGAACACAACCCACATATTGATCTGCTCCCCCCTCAGGGGATCAAACTCACCCCTCGCCACTATGCCTATCTAAAGATCTCCGAGGGGTGTAACCAGTCGTGCAGCTTCTGCATCATCCCCTCAATGCGCGGAAAACTGGTCAGCCGTCCCATCAATGAGGTGCTCGACGAGGCAGAGCGCCTTGCTGGGGCCGGGGTGAAGGAGCTGCTGGTGGTCTCACAGGATAGCGGTGCCTACGGGGTAGACACCAAATACCAGACCAGTTTCTGGCAGGGACGGCCGGTGAAGAGCCGTCTCACTGAGATGGCGAAGATTCTCGGTGATATGGGGATGTGGATTCGCCTCCACTACCCCTATCCGCACATCGACGAGCTGCTGACGTTGATGGCCGATGGCACCATTCTTCCCTACCTCGATGCGCCGCTACAGCACGCCAGTCCGCCCATCCTCAAGGCGATGCGTCGCCCTGCGAACAGCGAGAATGCATTGCGCCGCATTGAGCAGTGGCGACGTGACTGCCCTGACCTGACCCTACGCAGCACCTTTATTGTCGGCTTTCCCGGCGAGACCGAAGAAGACTTTGAAACCCTGTTGGATTTCATCGAAGAGGCGGGTATCGATCGAGCCGGTGCCTTCACCTACTCCGCCGTTGAAGGGGCCACAGCTAACGAGCTACCGGGTGCGGTGCCCGAAGAGCTGAAGCTTGAGCGCCTGGAGCGGCTAATGGAACGTCAGGAGGAGATCAGTGCCGATCGTCTGGCGGCCAAGGTCGGTCGCAAGATGAGGGTGTTGGTCGATGATATCGAGGGTGATCTGGCGATTGCCCGTAGTGGTGGCGATGCGCCTGAGGTCGATGGGGTAGTGATCATCAACGATGGCGGCGAGCTGCCGGTGGGTGAGTTTGTCGAGGTGGAGATCGACGCCAGCGACGCCCACGATCTTTGGGCACACCGCATAGAGCGTTAAACCTATTCGATGCACTCGTCGACGGGATCAAATGATGTGATCAGGTCGAGGCGTAGGCGAATCGCATCACCCAGCGAACTCTCGGCAATCAGATACTCCGAGCCCTCACGGGTCTCCAGATCGAGCGGCATAACCGTATCAATGTGTGCCGTGCCCGTTACATCGCTCCAGCTCAAGCGCAACCGGCAGCGATGCATAATCGCCACCTCGAAGCGGCTGTAGAGCCCGCAGTCGATTGGTGTGTAGTCATCACTCACTCTACATCCCCCTCAAATAGCGGTCCGCTCACCACCACCTTTTCCGGCATCTCGCCATCGATCATCAAGCGCTTTTTCATTGCCGGGTTGAGATAGAGCGTTCCCGACTCATCGACCAGCAGTGCATAACGAATCCCCATGTTACGAGCGACGCGGTGCCAACCCTCAACTCCGGCAACCACCAGTGCCGTAGCGGCGGCATCGGCGACACTCCCCCTGTTATGAATAACAGTAGCAGAGGCGATGTGACGCACCGGCATACCATCGCGCGGATCGATGATGTGCGGATAGCGTTGACCTTTGTACTCGTGATAGCGCTCATAGTTACCGGAGGTAAAGATGCTCTCATCACCCTCCACCTCTAGTGCTGCAATCACTCCCTCTCCCTGCGGATGTTTGATACCGATGCGCCAGTTGCGTCCGCCCCGCTGGCCGATGGCACGTAGGTCGCCACCCGCATTGACGATAGCGTGTTCAACGCCCATCGAGCGCAGCCGCTGGATAGCGAGATCGACGGCATAACCCTTGGCAAAACCACCAAAATCGAGCTGCACCGCCGGATTACCACTACGCACCAGGCGGCCATCAATGAAGATCTGATCCATTGCAGGACGCTGCGCAATCAGTGCTGCGATCTCCTCGGCCGTGGGTGGTGGTCCGACCGGCAGCTCATCGCTGTGAAAACCCCACAGATCGATCAAGCCGCCAATTGCGGGATTGAAAAGTCCATCGCTCTGCAGATAGAGCTGCCGAGACTCCTCGATCACCGGTAGCAGTGACTCGAGCACCTCTATCGAACGCCCCTCGCTAAAGGCAACATTAAGATCAACCAGCGGCCCCGGTTTCCAGGCGTGCCACTCGTAGTGCATCTGCTGAAAGTCAGCGGCCACCGCATCGATCGCCTCACCGGCCTGCTTCTTATCAGGCCCCCAGACCGAGACATCAACCAGAGTACCGAAGATGTAGATCTGCTGGTGATGGAGCGCGTCGCGCGAGCAGGCCGATAACAGTAGTGCAGCAACAAGGGTAAATAGCAGCGATTGTCGTTTAAACCGATATTGAATCATTTCCATTCCGAGCTACTCAATATGTGGATTGGCGAGCACCTTAAAGACAACCGCCTGCTGATTACAGCGTTTATCGGCCAGCGAGAGCAGACCGGTGACGACACGACCAAGCAGCTGCCACGCCTCGGGGGCCTTATCCTGCCAGCTGTAACTACTGTTATTGCCGCCACTGGTCAGGGTGAGTGTGTAGATAGGTGCAACTGACTCGGCAACCTGCGGCGGCACAGCCGGTATCGGCTCACTGCGTAGCTGCTCGAGCAGAGGTTCCACCTCAGAAGCCGAAACGAGAATCTCTGACGAGGCGGTGGTACGCCACTCCGGACCCTCATCCTCAAGATAGTCCTCATCACCCTCTTCAATCAGCGAGTGCATATGGCAGGCGAGATGGTAGATCACCTGCCCATCACGCCCCTCAGGGCGCAGCTCGATCTCGGTCACTCCCTCATCCTGCTCATCAACGATCAGCGACAGGGTCGGTTTGCTCTCATCTGTTACAGCTTCCATTCCCTGATCTTAACTCAGAGACTCCCTCTTCATAGAGTGAATAGCCTGCAAACCGTACTTGCAGCGTGGTGAAGCAGCCAGGCCAATACGGTTACAATGGAGCGATAATCCTGCCCGATCGATATGGTGAAGAGAATGAAGAGACTCAAAATTTCGTCAAAGATTTTAGCCGCCCTACTGCTAACGACTGCGGTCGCACGCGCTGATGTAGCTGTGCTGGTACACGGCTGGAACTCTAATGCCGAGACCTGGATGGTTAACGGCGTGGTTCCCGTGATGCGACAACACGGCTGGGAGGATGCCGGTGTCTATGCAGCCGCGCCCAGCGGCATGCAGCTCTACCCCACCAACACCGCCTCAGGCAACAAGCTTTACAGAACCAACCTGCCGGCCGAAGCACCGCTGCTGATACAGGCCAGCCTGCTCTTCAACGCGATAGCGCAGATACGCCAGCAACATCTTGACGAATCGCTGACACTGGTCGGCCACTCGGCCGGTGGCCTGGTGGCGAGACTGGTCACAGTGCGCGGCGACGCCCCAAAAATCGACCGCCTGGTCACCATTGCCACACCAAACCTTGGTACGCCCCGTGCGATTGAAGGGCTCGATATCGTCGATAGCAAACCCTTCTTCTGCCCAGGCCCTGGTATCGATTTTCTGAAATCGATGGTCGGTGGTAACGACTACGACTACCTCAAATACTCACGTGGCGCCCTGATCGACATGACCCCCGGTGCCCTGACCGTCTGGCTGAACCAGCAGCCCCACCCCCAGATCAGTTACCACACCATTATTCGCACAGATCCGAATGGTCAGGGTGACTCTCTTGTGCCCGCCTTCAGCCAGGATCTCAACCAGGTGTCCGCACTACGTGGTCGCGCCGAGCGTCACATCACCCTCGCAGGCCACAGCCTCAACCCTGCCGATGGAAACCTGCTCGCCAAGATACTTAAGTAAACCTCTCTTCACAGACATCAGACCACGCTCTGCCTGAGCATCCCTCATGCAGGGCGTGGCAACTCTTGCTGACACCCACCCGGCTGTTAAAACCTACACACTACACGCCATTTTTTACCAATAACCGACTGTTATTCATATAGTTATCGTCAATTTCACCCGCACTCAGAGAAGAACCCACTGCAACAACATAAAAACATAGTAATAAGTTAAGTTTCTAATAAAAGACGGTTCACAAACAAAATATTGATACTACATTTGTGCTCGAGCAGACATTGAATTCAGGAGGGTTTTCACATGATCGAACTGACACTCATCGGACTCGCAGTTCTCGCACTCTTCGCCGGCACCCTACTCGACGATGACCTGGGTAGATTCTGACCACATAAAATTATCCGCGCACAAACAAAAAACCCCGATCATATGATCGGGGTTTTTATCGTTTAACTAATTGGTGCCGGAAATAGGAATCGAACCTACGACCCACGCGTTACGAGTATTTATACTGCATATTATCCATCGTTTTTATTGTATTATTTCTGTGTTTTTCTATTTGTGCGCTTTTTGTGTAGTTTTCAACATAATATATGTTGACAATCATTTTATAGGATGTTGAACTTCGCGCATGAAGCAAAACACATTTCTCGAAGCACTCTCAAGCAAGCTAATTGAGAGGATTGAGGTTATTAAAGCTTTTCCTTGCAAGGGAAAAAGACTTGATAGCAACAAACCAATTTGGACAGTGATGATAGTACTTGAAAATGGCAACGTTTCACCGCTTGTTTCAACACGCGGATCAAAACGCGAGTGGGCATCACTAGACCGATTGAACACCTGGCTTAACAATCATGGAATAAACGACTACCGCATATCTAGCGAAGGCTTATAAAAGAATGAAATTTATCTCACTGTTTAGCGGTGCCATGGGTCTAGATCTTGGTCTCGAAATGGCTGGCTTTGAAACTGCGGTATGCGTAGAGAACGATAAAGAAGCTGTAGAAACAATCAAACACAACAGACCCGACCTCCCAGTATTTGACACTTCTATTGAAGAGGTCACAGGTAAAGACCTTAAAAAGCAAGGTAAATTCGGAAGAAAACGAATCGTACTTGTTGCAGGTGGACCTCCATGCCAAGCATTTAGTGTATTTGGAAATAGACTTGGGATTGAAGACGCAAGAGGACAATTAGTATTTGAGTTCCTTCGAGTCATTGAAGAGACAAAGCCCGCCACTTTTCTTATGGAAAATGTGAGGGGATTACTTTCAATGTCGATCACACCAAACAAGCAAGAACTATTGGATGACAAGAAGATACCTAGAGAATACTTTGAGAAGGGCTCTCTTATTAAACGCATATTCGAAGAGTTCAATAAGATCGGTTATAACGTAGACTGCTTCGTCGTTAATTCAGTTAACTATGGCGCCCCACAAATCAGAGAAAGAGTTCTATTAATCGGCAACAGATTTGGATATCAAGCCGAATTCCCGGAACCTGAGTTCAGCAATAGACCCAAAGACAATCTACCACCATTCAAGACCCTTGGTGATGCTATTGATCCCAAGAAAGGGTTCATTGACAGCCATCCTGAAGTGATGAACTTTAGCCCAAGAAAACTTAAGTACTTAGCCATGGTTCCTGAAGGTGGAAACTGGCGAAGCCTGCCAGTTGACATTCAAAAAGAATCGATGAAAAAGAGCTGGTATTTAAAAGGCGGAAGAAGCGCATACTGGAGAAAATTATCATTCAAATTCCCTAGCCCAACTGTTGTTACTATGCCTAACCATGCAGGTACTAGCATGTGTCACCCTAAGGAACTTAGAGCAATCTCAGTAGGAGAAGCAGCTGCAATACAAGAATTTCCACCATCATGGGAGTTTCAAGGAAACACAACCGCAAAGTTTAGACAGGTAGGCAATGCTGTACCCACAAGACTAGGCAAAGTTGCTGGAGAAGTAATTGCGAGGTTAATTAAACAAATTGAAGAGCACGGTAGATCAAAAAAGCCTTTGTGTACCCACACAATAACCCACTTAAGACCGCATGTTAGAACAAGAACATTTTGGAAGGATGGTGAATCTTATTCTGGCGACAAATGCTATTACGACAAACTCAATAAAGCTGACAACACTCAACTAGATCCTCTATAAACACTAGGATTATGATTAATCCATCTGGCTCATCCATTTATTTTCTTCAAAAGGAGCTCCCAATCTAGCTCTCCATTACGTACCACATCTTTATGGTACTTTTCGACCACCCCTTTCTTAAACTGCGCAAGTAATTTTGACGAAGTTTCATTAATTTTCTCTTCATCTAACGCCGCCGTAATCCCTCTCATAACCCATTCTTGAGTCTGTTCCTGACCATCGTTGAGCCATGCCCAGAATTCTCTTCCAGCATACACAAAAACCCTATCAGTCAGGTCTACAACATCATGGTTAGCCCCCCTATTTATCCCTCTCAATATATCGTATTTATCTGTTAACGAGCTCCGGTCACCGTAAAAGACACCTACAACAATGTCCGAGACAGTTCTTGGGTGCTTTGTAAGGATTTCATGAAATGCACCATTTAATTGGACTGACATAGTAAGCTGTATAGTCCATTTACCTGCTTTTAATGAAAGAAGCTCTACTTTACCGTTGCGGCGAGTAATAATGTGATCAATTTCATCGAAACAAGACTCTGAAAATGGCTGGTTTGATTCCCTGAATTTTTTGTCTAGTTTTTTTGCACCAAAAACATTTGGAAGTATTTTTTCATCTACCAACTTACCAAATCCAGTATTGTGTCCAGTCATTAAATGACTTGCTACAATGAGTTCAGCCAATTCATCTAAACCATCTAGATCATGGTAGTCACAGAGAAAAGGCATAAGAAATGGGTTAATCGACATCGTTTCATTTAACTGCTCGACAAGCTTCTTACGACGCTGACTGAACCACCAAATAGCTATACTCTTAACGCCTGCAATGACCTCATCTTCATTTTTCACTCTTTTCCTCCTTAATAATCACGAAAGTATTGCGACAGTCCACCACCTTTCACACACAGCATTCCAACACATAGGTAACAATGCAGAATCAGTAGATTCAATTCTAAAGCGGTAATATTTACATACTCTAATTACTAAACATTACCGAATAAATCAGACGGTTACGCATTACCAAAAATACCGGTTGCCCAAGAAGATGTAGTTTGTTGATACTCATTAGAGTAATCACACATTTGCTGGAGAGCCGAGATGCCAAGAGAAGGGAAAGCACGAGTACTGACTGAACCAGAGTTCAATCGAATTGTACGCTTACAGAAGACGAACAGGCACGCAGCACGAAACACAGCGCTGCTGTTCATGTCATTTGGTTTGGGATTGCGGGCGAAAGAATTGGCTGCGCTATCCATTGCTGACGTGCTCCTTCCCTGTAATGAGCTCAAATCTACCATAAACCTCACTAGCGACAAGACAAAGGGGGGAAAGCAGAGACACGTCTACCTTTCTAGCACGAAGGTAATACCCGCATTATCTAGCTATCTTACTGATAAAAAAAGATATTCTGATCATGAACCACTCTTTTTATCGCAGAAAGGTGGTAGGTTTTCACCCAACAGCCTACAGATGTTATTTGCGCGAATGTATCGAGATGCTGGCTTAGATGGCGCCTCTAGTCACAGCGGAAGGCGTACATTTGCTACCAGGCTGATTGAGCGAGGTGTAGACATCAAGGCTGTGAGTCGATTGATGGGTCACAGCACGATATCGATGACTGCCGAATACGTAGAGGACAATCCTGAGCGACTCAAGAAGATTGCTGAAGTAGCTATCTAGATCCCACTCATAGAATGCATTACTTCCTTATCGTGTAGCACATTGATATAAGGAAGTAACCACTATGGCTAGCCTACTTATCAGGCTGCCAATTCCAAAATATCTGTACGTATAAGTAGTAGTACATATCAAGATCTCTCGTTTAGGTATTACCAACGTATCCGAGATTAAATAGTCTTGATCCAATAATTACGTATAGAGATAAATTTATGAATACAAACAATATCAATCAATTAACCAATAGCTATATAGAGATGATTACAACAAATGGACCCTACAGGTTCATGCTCACTATTACCCCAAAATATGAGATTAGTGACAATCAGATGATCCAGTGCACGAATCTACTACTCCATTTCATCAATAGAAGGCTTTATGGAAACAAATACGGAGATAACAAACGCGGTCTAACTGGATTTATTGCTGCTGAACGCCAGAATAAGCGCAGCTTAAACTCAGAGTGCCATACAGACATCAATAAGATGAGGAAACATTTGAAATTCGGCTCAAAACAACCGCCGCTTCACTTCCATCTACTCATTAAAGAAGACGAAAAGAACTCAGATTTCACTACTGCGCAGTTTAGAAGATTTGTAGCTAAGCACGCTAGAAAGATTACTAGAGAATCATCAAATGGAAGCTACTTCAACGTGTTTGATGTAAATGGTATTGATGTTACGGAGATATATGACGTAAACGGCATAAGTGAATATATTGCAAAAAACCTAGAAAACAACGAATCATCTTCCATTCACCCTTTCGACTTCGGTGGATTTTGTTTCATTGCCGAAGAAATACGGAGGTAATCATGCTCTCGTTTGATGAATACTGTGGTGATCGCGACTGCCTAAACGAATCAAGCATCAGTAGAACACTCTCTAAACACCCGAATAAGGATCTTGGACGTCAGTACCACAAACTACTTCGAGAGAAGGATACCAACAAGAAGATAGATCTACTTGCCAAGATGATCGTCTCAACACTCGAATATTGATAAAGTGATGATCTTAGGCGCCTTAAGATCACCCACTTCACCAACCACTACATCTGCACGATCTAATGGGAGTACATCTTTACATATCTATCCATATTATAGTTGTCATACAAACTCATGCTCCCGACAATATTGAACACTCTGTCCCCGCCCAACAATTCTACACAGTCGGCAATAGAATCAGTAAACATATCCTCTACCCCGTGACCAATATCACGGTGATAATTTTTACCGAGTTGTTTTTTCTTCGACTTCAACAAACCAAATATGTAATCACGTGCCTCCTTGAACTCCTTATTCTCCATCTTCTTATTGTCTTTCTCTAGGTATGAATCCACTTTATAACTGCAATCATCATTTACTATTACGCCATCAATTTTTGAAACTTTTTCCATTATCTCGTGGACTTGATTGAACTTATCGATCAAATCTCCATCCACCTTCCCTTTTACCTTTATAGTGAACAGCCTAACCTCTTCACCCCTCTCTTCAGCCAGTTCTCCTCGATGGTCTTTTATTACTTTAATCACCTCATAGCGGGTAGATTCACGCTTTATCATCTTACGGTCATCTACAAGCTCTTTGAACTCGACCTCATTGAGCCTGGATATCTCGACAAGCGTACCCCACGACTTAGGTAGTCTATCTACATTTGAAGTTATCAACTTATTTCTAGCCACCTGCTTCAGCTTCTCTAGAGATCGTTTTCCAAGTCCAGTCCATGCAGTAAGTTCCTTATACTCACTCTCTTTAAGCTTATTTTCTGCTTCGAGCAGCAATCTTCCTACTTCGATACGAGACACATTCATTGTATGTAGATAGCCAGAAATCTTGTCCATATACATTCCAAGATCAGAGTTCGGCAACACCGTAGCTTTTCGATTATTCATCTTTATCTCCTATGCGGCACATGTGCCGCTTATCTGTTTAAGTGATCAGGAAGGATTTCCCTCGACACAATTACAGTTTAGGGTAAACTAGGAGACGTTTGTCTACGCACTTGTGTGAGCGTTACTTATGTCTCGTTGGATAAAAAGAGAAGTCTTTACATACACAAAGAATGGCAATCCTCCACGTGGCTTATTGTGGAGAAAGTCGGTGTATGAGCAGTGGTTCGAGTACGCCAAAGCATCTCCTCTAGGCTACCCGAAGGAATTTGGCGACTTAGAACAATTCAAGACATTCAAAGAATGGTGGGATCATCCAGATTATGGATTTGAGCTCTTTTGCGAGCCTTATATTGGAGACCCAGTACAGCTACTAGATAGATTTCCGAAGAAGAAGCTAGATAACCACCTCTATCTAAGCATTGACCTTTCAGTCACCCCTTCCAGATCTCTTCAAATGCTCAAGAATCTCATCAAGAAACATGAGGAGGAGCACAACTACACACCTGCTTCTAGAGCACGCTTTCAGCCATCCATGCCATTACAGTTCATCAAACCCCAGAAACTAGCCACATATCTCAAAACATGGCATTGCCTAGAGAATGAGGGACTATCTAGGATAGAGACAGCTATTAAGATGGGATTCATACCACCCGAACCACCAAAGGATAGTCGTGGACAGGCGTGGTACTTAGGAGCAATTCACAGTGCTGAGAGGAAGGTTACTCGGCACAAACGATCTGTAACAGACGCATTCAAACAGATTAAGAAAGGGACATTTCCATAGAGCGGCACATGTGCCGCACTGTCACTTAAGATACAAATACACACTACTCCAGCAAAGACAACCTTGATATTGCATTCTTAACCGATAGAGGATTACTACCATCAATATTTTTATCTAGGAAGTCTAGATAATCTATCCTAGCCCTATCAACATCTCCCTTAATCTTATCGTTAAGAACAGCTAATAAATATTTATGAAGGGAATTACCTCTACCATCATTAATATACCAGCACATAAAATCCTCGAATTCTGATATTTTTTCGAGTGATAAACTTTCATTCCCTGATTCATTCATACCAATAGCAACATCATAATTATTCTGCGCCTGCCTTTCATTAGACTGACATGCACTAAGAAAACCCTGATTTAGAAACCATACCTTATCTCTATATTTTTTCTTAATTTTATTCATATATGCTTCTGATTTACGGATATCACTTCTCAGAACTAGTGAGGCAATAGCTAAACCAGTTAAAACCTGACCTGATCTCTTTTCGAACCCGATAACTTTATTTAGAATATCCTCCATAATTTTTATATTTGATTCATCACGAGTTTCCACCCATATCTGCAAATATCTTTGTGCGTAGAACAGATATATTGAATTCAGTTTAGAATTTATTCCTTTTTTTATTTCTGTAATAGCTGGTAAATCTGGGTAACTCTTATTGGAGAGTTCTTTTTTTATATTAATGAGCAGTATTTCTGAAAGATCGAATGCCCATGACGCCAATGCAGCCAGTGCAATAATATATCTTGAACTAACTGCAACCATTTCCGATGACATTTCGAATAACTCTATAGTCTCATCAGCACCATTTATCTTGTATCTTTTAATCCACGCAGAATCAATATCTCTTCTAAGTTTTTTCTTAGAATCATCATTTAGCTCTCTGTGTACAACACGAGCGTTCATATCCAATATATATTGATCACCCCTTTTTCTAACAACACCATAAAGCAAGAAATGAGCTTTTGCCTGTGACAGCAACTGACAAGCCGACTCGAAATCGTCATACCTCAATGCAATGTGACTAGGGACATTAATAACATCCACCAACACTCTTTCATCACTACTTATTAACGCCTCATTGAGCCTCGATACAAAATCTTCTCTTATTCTCTCATCTACATCCTCATCTTTTGAATAAACACACAAAAGAATACCAACCTTCCCTTTTGAAACCTTCCTTATTCTATTCTTTGATATCCATATAACCATCCAGGAGACTGCAATAATAATAAACACACGTACAGCAATAACCCGATCTTCAATCAACGCATTAAAGGCAACACTTGCCAATAACGCACAGACAAAACCTAATATCAAACCCTTTACTGACCACCATTTAGTTTTATCACTCAATAAAATATCTTGAATCTTATCCATACCCTCATTCTTCCCTTTTACATAACCACTCTAGTCAGCCTCTCAGCCACATCTTCTGGCTTCAAGTGACCATAGTGCTTCTCAATCATCTGAACACTCGTACCCATATTCTCAGCTAAGTCATACACATTAACGCCACCATATATCAGGCGGAATGTCGCATATGTATGGCGTAGCGAATAGATACTCCGTTTCAAGTTATGGTTGTCATAGGTCAAACCAGATGCTTCTAGCAGTTCATCAAACCCTTTTTTGAAGCTTTTTACTGATTTTCCGTAACGATCCCTGAACACTAAATCATCAGGCTCTACAGTGAAGTCGTTCTGTTTACCATGCTCAATCTGTGCCGCTTTAATTCGCTCCAAATACACTGCGATTCTTGGCATCGGTACACATGTACGCTTCTTAGCCTTACCTCTCACAGAAATCTTGATGTACTCCTGCTGCTCACCTTCACTGTTTTTTGCTGTAAAGGTCTCAACATCACGCCAACGCAATGTCGCCGCCTCTATCGGTCGAGTACCAGCATTAACCATAAAGAGCACATACTCATGAAGAAGTCGGCGCCGTGCGGCTACATTTTCGTCTGGTGCCTTTTTGTAGCGCCAGTATGCGACTCTGATCAGCCTTCGATATTCCTTCACATCAAATGCCGGTCTACGGTTCTTTTTAACTGGCTGATTCTTGATGATCGGTATCTCTTCCTGAGTTATAAAGCCGTGCACTCGCCCATGCTGAAATATCTGTCTTAGTACAGAATCTTCTTTGTTGAGGGTATTGTTTGATGGCAGCTTCGGTTTACGCTTCGGCGACCTAATCAGCTTCCCACCACGCTCGTACTCGATGAACTCCGCTTTTGAACCCTCACCGCTGATCCAGTAGACCTTTCTCCACTCACGGTAGCGCTCAACATCTGCATCACTGATATTGTCGATACTCTTCTTGCCGAAATAGGGAATGAGGTAGCGATCAATGACCAACTTATAGTCATGTGCTCGCTTGTCGTTGATCGTGTCTTTTGCAACACGTGCATCGAGTTGTTCGACAAAGGATTTGGCTACAGCCCTGAATTTACGGCTTGTTACCGCTAATCCACGCTTACTCTTGTAATTAAGCTCAGCGAAGATCTCCTCCGCTAACTGCTTCGCTTCTTCTCTACTGTCTGTTTTGAGTGAGCGCCGGATATAGGGCTTAGATGGGAATTTGATACGACAGTGCCAGTTATCACCGCTATCGCTGCGACGATATAGCAGTATTTTGCCATCCCTGATTTTGAACTCGTCGTAGGTGTGCGCCATAGTAGAGCTACTAATTTTGTGTAACTCTCACTATGGCACACAGCTACAAACCAACTCAACCAGCTTTCCGCACGTAGGCATCGGCAAGCTGCTTATCAAGCTCTCCTGCGTTCACAGCATCAATCAGCAACTCAATAGCGGATACCAAACCCTCCATATTACCGACCTTGATAGTGCTCATCCCACCTTTGGCTTTGATCTTTCGATTGCCATAGTTGATCTGGAAGAACCACTCGTCGTGCAACTCGAAGAACCACTTACGCATCTTCCTCGGCAACTCCTTCTTCACCTTTTCGCCTGATTCGGTGTCATCTACCCAAACTGAGCGGTATTTGATGTACGGCTCATGCTTTATCGCAGCCTTTGCCATCTCTAGCTGTTCATGTAAACGCGCTGAGAGCTTCGAACGACGTAATAGGACTGGATCAGCTTGGATATTGCGCTCTTGATCCTTAACAAAACTAAGCTTCGAAAGTATTGGCATATGAACAATCTCCTCTTGTTAGTACTAAGGAGATCGTCACCTACTTTTCTGAGCGTGCCTAGGAAAATGCTGACAACAAAATAGGACGGTTCTTACATACTCTCAGGTAAGGCAAGTGGATTATGTAAGCCTCTTCAGATGCCCTCCGAAGAGCCCTTCCTGCCAGCTAGCTTGTTTAAGCTGGCATTTTTTTCCACTGAATAAGCGAGCTTTGTGTAATTTCCGTGTACTTTCTGTGTAACTTCGAGGTTCGTAAGTTGTTTAAATCACTTACTTTTTATTGATTGTGTAACTTATGTGTAGATCATAAAAACGAATGGGCTGCCACCATCAAAGTGACAACCCATTGTTTTATAGATAGATAATGGTGCCGGAAATAGGAATCGAACCTACGACCCACGCGTTACGAGTGCGTTGCTCTACCAACTGAGCTATTCCGGCCTGATGCGGACGGGATTATATAAGAAAAGAGGTGGAGCGGGAAACTTCTCTGACGTTACTGCTGGACGCTGCTGGCGCGCAGTCTAACGATCACCTCAACACCTTCGATTTCGGTCCCGGCAGGGGCCTCAGGTAGCGCACTCACCTGGAAACCATCAGCGGGCACATCGGTCAGCTCACTGGTATCGACATTATAGAAGTGGTGGTGACGTGAGGTATTGGTATCGTAGAAGAGGCGGGTCGGATCGACAACCACTTCACGGATAAGCCCCTTACGAGCAAAGAGCCCCAGGGTGTTGTAGACGGTCGCTTTCGACACATGCTGCTCACTACCAGTGAGCATCGCCATCACCTGATCTGCCGAGAGGTGTTGCGGCTCGGAGAGCATCAATTGGGCGATTTCCAAACGCTGCTGAGTCGGTGAGATATCGTACTCACGCAACAGTTCACGAAAGTCGGTTTCGACCTGGACACTACTATTTTCTATCAACATTTCCATAGAGTCGAATATATGCCAGAAAAGGCGGCAAGTCTACATACCCTTATGATTTAACAGCCTTTTATGTCCTTAGAGGTAATCTAATGCGCACTACCTACCCCATAAGGGGCAAGCTCGAGGATCGGATCACGATTCAACACCAGATCTGCTGCCAAGCGGGCCGAGGCGTAACCGATCACCACACCATTTCGGAAGTGACCGGCATTAACGTAGAGCCCGCTTACCTCAGGGTGCTCACCTATATAGGGGATGCCACTTGGGGTTCCTGGACGCAGTCCAGCCCAGTGCTGCTCAATCTCCGCATCGGCCAACGCAGGAATTATCTTATGTGCTGCCTGACTCAGATCCTCCAACGCATGTTCGGTCGTCGCCTTCTCAAAGCCGACGTGCTCAAGCGTACTACCGATTAACACCCGCCCATCACGGCGCGGAATGATATATCGATCACCCTGCAACACAATCCGTTTGACCAACCCCTGAGGGGCTTTAAAGAGAATCATCTGTCCCTGCACCGGCTCAACATCGAAACTGACGCCCAGCCGTTCAAGGATACGTCCACTCCACGCTCCACCGGCAACGACCACTTGATCTGCCTCGAAACGGCCGTTAGAACAGCGCACACCGCATACCGCGCCGCCCTTAACCTCAATATCACGCACCTCGGTGTGGGTCTCGATACGAACCCCTGCCGCCTCAATGGTCGCTTTCAGTGATTTAACGATGCGAGGATTTCTGACCTGTGCCACATCGGGCATCCACAGCCCCTTCTCAAAATCACCACCCAGCGCGGGCTCAGTCGTCTCTACGCCCGCGTGATCAAGTGCTCGAAGGTCGTATTCATTGCTCTCTGCCCAGTGCAGAGCTGATTCATCCTCATCAACATCGAGCATTAACAGACCCGACTGGGTCCATTCGGGATCGATACCGCTAATCTCATTGAGTCGTTCAGATAGCGCCTGATAACGTGCCTGCCCCCACTTCGCCAGCTGCGTTACCGCATCGTCATAACGCCAGGGGTAGAGCGGTGAGATAATCCCGCCACCGGCCCAGGAGGACTCACGACCAATCTCTCCACGCTCTAACAAAGTAACGGAGGCACCCGACTCGGCCAGCTCAAAGGCCGTGAGCATACCAATCAGGCCGCCACCAACAACGAGGCAATCAGACACGAACCGTCTCCAAAAATTTGGGGATTAGAAACATCAGTGGACTCACGCGAAAATCAGTTAATCAAAACAGGTGGTCGGTGCGTAGAGGCCAGTGGGGAGCGTTGGATTAACTGTGAGTGTTAAGGACGTACAACCCGAATCAGCCGCTTGAGTGCCCTGCCCCGTTAGCGTTGCGGTGTAGCGAGTGGAGTCGTTACCTGAAACAGCTAACGTGTAGACCAGATCACCACCATCGGTTGTCACATTGCTATTGACTCCAATATTGGCAAGAGTTCCATAGGTTGTATTGTTCGCACGCCATTTCTCCTGCTCAAGCTGAACCTGAAGCAGGGCAGCTCGCCCCTCACCGCGCTTCGCCTCGCGGATATAGTCGGTATACATCGGGTAAGCAAAGGTCATCAAAATCGCGACAATTGCCACCACAATCATCAACTCAATCAGTGTAAAACCGCTATTTTTCTTCATGCCGCTCTCCCCTCATCCTAATCGTCGTTGTTATCTAACAGGCGGTCGTAATATAGCATCAAGCCCATCATCAGACCTCTATTGGAACGATATTGGATGAGCGGCACAAAACGAGTTACAAGCGGTAGGTCGTCTGGATACCATTGCGCCGACCAATCCCTATACTGACTACATGAGATTTTCAGGAAAATCCGAGATGAGCAAAAATAACAACCGCGGTTTCACCCTGATTGAGTTGATGATCACCCTGGTTGTCATCTCAATCATTGCCGCATTTGCCGTTCCCTCGCTGGGAGATTTCGTCACCAAACGCAAGCTGGTTGGTGCCGCTGAGGAGGTCTACAGCCAACTCCAACTAGCCCGATCACTGGCCATCAAACGCAATCAGACGATTTATGTGAACTTCGCGGAAGACGGCAGTTCCACCTGGAATTTTGGTATCGGTGATTACAGTGGCTGCACACCTGCCACCACCTCCCCCACCGGAACAACTCCCTGCGCCATCTACGAATTGCCCGGTGACGCTACTAGCACTCGTATTCTGCACAGAACCAGCAGCAGCAACTTTGACAACGTATCCATGGTCGTATCAGGTTTCGGTAGCGACGAGACTAACTTTGAACCACAGCGGGGAACCGCTGATAACGGCAATGTTTTGATGACCAATGACGCAGGCCAGTTGAAAGTCGTGGTGAGCACCATTGGTCGCATATTGATCTGCTCACCCGCCGGTTCAACCTACATCAGCGGCTACACGGAGTGTTCATAATCATGCTCAGATCAATAAAACACCAAGCCGGACTAACCGTTGTTGAGTTAATGGTCGGCGTTCTGGTCGGCATTATTATTCTCGCCGGCGTGCTCAACGTCTTTATCGCTACTGTCAGCAGCAGCAACGAGTCGCTTCAGAGCGCTCGCCTGAATCAGGAGCTGCGTGCCATCATGACCATCATGGTCGACGATATCCGTCGTGCGGGCTACTGGGGGTCAGCCAGCAACAGCACCAGCAACCCATTTGCCAACCCATCTGCAAACACCAGTTTACAGGTACGTAACACCGCTGCTTCGGGAAATATCGAAGCCACCTCAGGCCCCTGTATCGTCTTTGTCTATGACGCCACTTTTCGCGGTGGTACCGCAGGCACTGTAGACGCAAGTGAAGACTATTTTGGCTACCGCTGGGAGGGCACCTCCTCCGATGGGATCGACATGCGGAAAACGTCTGCCAGCGGTACCGTTGATGACTGCACTAACGGATCATGGGAGGCAATCACCTCACCCGACATCACCATCACCACTCTCACCTTCAGTACCGCCAACACCCAGTGTTTCAACACCTCAGTCTCCGATGGCATCGATGATGATGGCGACGCTGGCACCAGTGACGCCGCCGAGGAGAACTGCACCGCCACCCCATCTACGGGTGATGTAACCGTCAGCACACAACAGGTCGACATTACTCTGTCTGGTCAACTTACCAGCGACAGCTCTGTTAAACAGACGCTCAATGAAACGGTTAAGATCAGAAACAACCTGGTCCAGACCCATTAGCGGCTGAAGAGGAATATATGATGCCATTCACACCACACAATTTTCCGAAACAGCAACGCGGAGCGGCAACGCTGCTCATTTCGCTGGCGCTACTGATCTCCATCACTCTGATCTCGGTCTATACCGCTAGAACGACCATCATGGAGCAGAAGATCGCTGCCAATGACTTCCGCACCAAACAGGCCTTCGAGGCCGCCGATGCCGGCATGGAGTATGCGATTGCCTACATTCGTGGTCCGGGTGGTGTCGACAAGGATGCGAACGGCGCGCTCGACACCAACATTGTCGACTCCAACAGCGACGGCACCTACAACACCAACACCCTGACACTCTCTACCGGCGCCACCTATACCATCGCGCTCTCAGGCTCAACCGGCTCCGTTATCGTAACCTCCACGGGCACCAGCGATGATGGCACCGCCACACGTACCATCACCCAGACCATTGGTAGTGTTGACCCGTTACCCAATGAACCCCATACGCCGCTCACCACCCGTGGCGGCGCTTTTATTGGCGGTTCCGCCACGGTTATCAATCCAGAGGGTAAGGCGACCATCTGGTCGGGCGGTAATGTCGATCTGGGCTCCAACAACTCAACCGCCACCATGGTGGCAGACCCCACAGACGCTACCTATCCGGCCTGCATCGGTAGCCCTGAAGCACCCTGTGACGTGGAACGATCCTCTGACAAGGACAATGAGGGTTTCGATTTGGTAGAGAACGACGCCAACCTTTCGGCACTCTCATCCGATGACTACTTCCTCAACTTTTTTGGACTAGACAAAACAACCTACCGAAATACCCGCGTCGAAATTGAATCAACAGGGGCTACTGCAACCAACAACCACGATGCTGCCTCACCGGGCATTAACCTCGCCCAGGAGACGGTAGTCTGGGTCGATGGTGGCGGCCCCGGCAATAATGTCTCCATCGGAGGCGTAACCGTGGGTTGTGCCAGCAGCGTCAACGTCAATGCCAACTACGAAGACAGTGCCTGCGACAACAACAACGGTGATCCACCCTTCGATGCTGCACTTCCCACTATCACCATCATCGATGGTGACGCTTCTGCCACCGGTAGCACCACCCTGCTCGGCCTGGTCTACATCACGGGTGACTTCAACATCACCGGTAATGTCACGGTGGTTGGTGCCGTTATCGTAGAGGGTCAGACCCTCTCCAGCGGTGGCGGCAGTCTCGACATCATCTACAACTCACGCGTGCTCGGTAATGCAGGCGGTGAGGGTAATAGCGCCAGCCTGGCTGGCTCATGGCGTGACTTTTAAGTGAATACGCGCACAGGAGATAACCTCATGAACAACTATCGCAACATACATTCCAGTCGCGGCTTCACCTTGATCGAAGCGCTCGTCGCCCTGATCGTGCTCGCTGTGGGCCTGCTGAGTCTGGCGCAGTTCCACACCAACCTTGTCTCCTCCGGCGCACTCACCAAAACCCGCACCGAGGCGATCAACGTCGCTCAGGAGAAGCTCGAGGAGCTGCGAAACAACATTGAGGTGACTGATTACACCGGCCTGGTCTCCTCGACTTCAGGCACACAGGAGACGGTCAACGGCACCAACGCCATCTACACTGTTAGCTGGACCGTCGGCAACGTCCCCAACAGTCTGCAAGCGAAGGTGATCACCGTTTCAGCCAGCTGGACCGGCAGAGACGGCACCACTCAGACTATCTCTCTGGTCAGCAATATTGCCTGGAACAACCCGGTAACCAGTGTGGCGCTCGCCGGAGCCGGCGTTGCCAATCCACTAATTGAAACCCCCAAGGGATCGGCCGAGTTTGTCGATGACCGAGAGTACACAGACAGCAACGGCGACCCCAGCCTTCCACAAGGGGCAACCGATAATGATGACGGCACCCAAACCTATCAGGATGGTGACACCTACGAACTGATCGATGAGGCGACGGGCGATGTCATCCTTGAGCTCGACTGCGCCAATAACACCTGCGCTGGTTTTGTCACCATCAGCGGCACGGTTGTGATCGACGACGGTGACGTTACTGCAACCGACGTCAATGTCATGGCCTCCGACGTCGCCTTCTGTGCTCGTTCAATTGACGATGCAACCACCACCCCTGTCGGTGTCTACCCAACAGGCGCTACAGGTAATGGGATCGACTACAGCTTCTTCACCTACACCTGCTATCTGGGTCACGGCTGGTACGGCAATATCGGTATCCTGCGCACCGACAACGCCAACTCCAATGAACGGGTCTGCCTCGGCGACCCGACGGTTGCCTCGAACGACACCTACTATCCGACCGTTAACAACAACCGCACCTATCGCGGCCTCTTCAACCTCTCGACCGATAATGGCACTCCTCCGATCTACTACTCCTTTGGTGCCGACGCAGGCACCACCATTACCGGCCACGACTTCTTCCTCGATACCATTACCGGTAATAACGTTACGGGTGCCGACTGCATTACACCGATGACCAATGACTACGAGGGCAACGCCGACGGCACCGGCACCGGCACCAACATCTTTGCCGGTGTTCCTGACAACTTCTACTGCCTCAACCCGCATATCACCACACCGACCGGATTTGATGCGGCCTCTAGCTGCGCCATTGATCCGACCAATTCGAACCTTACCGTTCACACCGTTACGGGTGAGATTGTTGCTACCACAGAGGCGGCGTTCAACAACATGACTGATAACACCTCTGTCGTCACCTCGGACGGCGAGACATGTGGCCTGGCTGTAAACGATACCTACGGTAGAGACGGTGTCTTTGCCACCTACGAATGTACCGCTAATGACTGGGGAGGCGGCTGGAGTGGAACCATCAGCGTCAACACCCCTGACACTGCCGCCTGTACGCCTGAAAACTACGACTACACGACAACCCTGTTGGAAGCAGACGCAACCAACAAGGACTTCGAATGTGTTGAGCAGATTTCTACCACTACCTTCGAAGTTTCCGGCATCGTCACTGGTCTGGGTGACACACCTGTAGCCGAGATTTCTGCGACCTCGGATGCAGAGTGCTCAATCAGATCGGGTGGCTTCTCCTGCCAGATGAGCTATCTATCCAACACCAGCGGCTGGACGGGATCGATCATGCTCTATCCAGCACTTGCCGGAGCAGAGTGCACCCCATCCTTCTACACGCAGGACACTGCGATCACGGAGGACCCGGGCACATTCAACTTCGAGTGCACCGTGGCTGAAACCGTAACCTTTGAGATCATCGGGACGATCTCGGGAATTGGCGACACCTCAACCGCTGAGCTCTACGGCTCACCCGATGCAATCTGCGATTTCAAGACTGGAGGTTATAAGTGTGATGTGAGTTACCTCTCTACCAGCGATGGATGGATCGGTGGAATTTCACTCTACAAGAGTGGATACCTCTGCGAACCAAGCTCGCACTATGCAGAGGCACCGTTAACATCTGATCCAGGCAGCTACAACTTCAGCTGCACCGAGGAGCTGATCCCGCAGCAGTTCACTATCTCGGGTAGTGTTGATGCAGGCAACATCGCATCAGTCACCATCAGTGATGGCGGAACCTGCAGCAATACCAACAGCACCTACAGCTGTACCACTGCCATCTTCTACGGTGACACCTGGTCCGGCTCGGTCTCGATGTCCACCAACAAGACGGTATGTGACAGCCCGGCGACATTTACCAATATCACCGGCGACACCACCTACAACTTCAATGGTGAAGTACAGGCGAGGAACTGCCCATAACCATTAACCCAGATAACCCGTAGATCGGGAGATGAAGGCCGCCACGCAATGTGGCGGCCTTTTTTATTTGAATGACAAAATACTCTGAATGCCTAATTCTCGTTATAACTCCGTGACAACCGTCACAACTCAGCTTGTAACAAAACCCATATCTCAGAATATTGAGCACCAGTTCACACCATACCGCTCGCTCAACTGCGTTAATAAATGCAAAGGGTACTTACGGAATCGGTACAAACTATGCGAACAATATCTACAAATCGGGACAACGGCTTCACCCTCCTTGAACTAATGGTCACACTGGCTATCGGCGGCATTGTGCTAACAATGGCCGTTCCCAATTTTCGCACCTTCGTCATGAACAATCGCCTCACCACCCAGAACCACGCCCTGGTGGCGTCTCTCACCCTGGCACGCAGTGAGGCAATCAAGCGCGGGCAGCGGGTAGTCGTATGCAAGTCGTCAGACGGTGCCAGCTGTTCCACGGCAAACACCATCAATTGGGAAAACGGCTGGATCGTCTTTGTCGACAGTGACAACGACAGCACTATCGATAGCGGCGAGACACTACGTGTCAGCGAGACACTGGAAGGGGGTAACACTCTGCGCAGCGACAGCAACTACAGCAATAGTGTCACCTATCTGGCCTCTGGACTCTCCACTCAGGCGGGCACACTGGTGCTCTGCGATGACCGTAATAGCGATGGAGACACCGCCGATTCCGCTGATTTTTCCAGCGGGCTGGCGGTCATCGTCAACACAACCGGACGGGCAAGAACCACCACTGCCAGCGGCTCCGGATTTACCAACTGCGTGACCGCTTCGTAACCCGATGGAGATCGACATGGAACGACGACAACAAAACGGCTTTGCGATGATGGAGGTACTGGTTACTGTGCTGGTCCTTTCAGTGGGTCTACTCGGAATTGCCGCTATGCAGACCACGGGCCTGAAATACAACCACAGCGCCTATCTCCGCACCCAGGCAACCCTGCTCGCTTACGACATCAGCGACCGCATGCGCTCGAATATGTCAGCGGTAACAGCCAACAGCTATGTCACCGCTTATAACGACAGCGGCACGGCAATCTCAAATTGCAGCAGCGCCAGTAGTGGTTGTAGCAGTGTGCAGATGGCGCAAAACGACCTATTCGAATGGAAAGGCACACTCAGCTCAGAACTCCCCTTTGGCCAGGGTCAGATCACCAGGGTATCGGGCAGCAATCAGTGGACCATCTCGGTGATGTGGGATGATGAACGCAATAACAGCGACAAGATTTTCACCACGGTGTTTCAGCCATGAACATCTCACTCTCACAACCTGGAAATGAGCGCGGCCTGACACTGGTCGAACTGATGGTGGCCCTGGCACTGAGCATGATTCTGCTTGCCGGTACGATCCAGATCTTTGTTAGCAGCAAACAGGTCTATCGTGTGCAGGATGCTTCCTCAGAAGTGCAGCAGAGCGGTCGCTTCGCCTCTATTTTCATCAATCGAGATATGCGCATGGCCGGATTCTTCGGCTGCGCTGGCATGGCGGGTGTCACCTTCACCAACAACGTTAACTACAGTCGTTATGTAGCCCGGTCTGGGCGAAGCGTACCGAGTGACATCGTCAACTTTGACGGCACAGGATCTTTGATCGGTTACGACAACGTCGGATCGATCACCTCCACTAGCAACAGTGCGTTATACAACCTTGGCCTACGAATCGGCACAGCCACCGGAGAGGTAATACTCGGCACCGATGTGATCAGCATGAGCGGCGCCGCCTCCTGCCCCGGTGGTGAGGTGGTCTCCCCCTACAACTCCGGCTCCAACATCAAGATCGCCGATGCCGACACCTGCGGCATCGATCAGTACGACATTGTGATCGTCACCAACTGCACCAACGCCGACATCTTCGGCGTTACCAACAATCCCAGCGGTAACGGCAACAGCAGTAATCTCGCCTATGGCGCCAATATCAACGGTCCGACCGGCGGCACCTCACACAAGATCGAACATGAGTATGGCGAAGGGGCGAAGGTGCTCGGCTACCGCTCAGTCACCTACTACATCGGCAACGGCTCCTCGGGCGGCCCAGCACTCTATCGCATCAGCTCGAACAACGGCTCCGGCATGGTTACCGAGGAGCTGGTTGAAGGGATCGAGAGTATCAATTTCGAATACGGGCAGGACAGTGATGACGATGGCTCGGCCAACTTCTTCGTTGCCGCTGGCGCAATCACCGACTGGGAGCAGGTGGTGGCCATTCGCCCTACGCTGGTCTCGCGCAGTAGTGATACCAACATCACCGAAACGGGTGACACTCGGCTGCGTCACAGCTTCCGCTCCACCATTACCGTACGCAACCGGCTCTAGCCGCATCAAAAGGGAACTCGTCATGCGAAGCCGAAAGCACCACCTCCAAACGAACAAACCACCTCATAAGCAGCGCGGTGCGGTGCTGATCATCAGCCTGATTCTGCTCATGATCATGACCCTGCTCGGGGTCAACGCGATGCAGTCCTCCACCATGGAGGAGCGAATGGCCGGCAACCTGCGTGACCAGACGCTCGCCTTCCAGGCAGCAGAGTCTGCAGTACGCGATGCCGAGACCTTTATAGAAGGATTGGCTAGCACCGCCAGTTTTAATGACAGTAACGGCCTCTATCAGGCAGACAGCACGCTGGTACCCGACCGCCTCGACAGCGACGACGACTCCACCAAGGATCACCTTGATGGTGACAGCACCGCCTGGAGTAGCAGCAAATCAGTAACAGCCAGCACCATCGCCGGTACAGCCACAGCGCCACGCTACTACATACAGCACCTGGGTACCGTCGATGGCGGTGGTTCCTCAGCCCTCAACATCAAGGGGTACGGTGCACTTAAGGCCGGATCCGATGTAGAGCTGTTTCGCATCACTGCTCGCGGCACGGGCGGCTCAGATAGCGCCCAGGTGATACTTCAGTCTCACTACGGCATGCGTTTCTAGTTAAGGGAATAGACGATGAATAGAGAAACCAATCCAACGACTAAACCGATACTCAGGAAACTGACGATCGCCCTTTTCAGCTGCCTCTCCGCCAGCGTTCAGGCAGCCCCCGGAACGCTCGACAACAGTCCGCTCTTTCTCGGCAACAGTATCCAGCCCAACATTCTTTTCATGATTGATGACTCGGGTAGTATGGGCTGGGCCGACCTGCTTAACGAGGGCACCCCCTACCCCGGCTCCGCCTATCTCACCGACCACACTTATTACCAGCCCCCCTCCGGCATCTACGGCAGCTGGTGGGATCGTGTCTTCCGTCGCCTCTCCTGTCGCGGCGTCAATCTGATGGCCTACGACCCTTCGGTTACCTACACCCCGTGGCATGGTGATGACAACAGTGGCAACGCCTATGTCGATCAGACACTGGCCAGCGCCCGCGACAACCCCTATTCAACCACCACCAGCAACATCAGCGATCACTACTACTGGGTCTGGAACGACGCCGATGGAGATGGCGAATATGACGGCCCCGCCAGCAGCGACATCGGTGCCGCTGCCAATAGCTCGACCGACGAGTGCGGCGATGTCGGCAGCAACTCCGGCGGCGTCGCTGTCAATTCGCTCTCAGCCGCACTGCAGACCAACTACGCCAACTGGTATAGCTTCTACCGCAAGCGTGAATATGTAATGAAGCGTGCACTGTCGCAGATCATCGATGAATCGACCTCGCGCATGGGCCTGATGACCATCAACAACGACTCCGATGTAGCCACCCCGGTAAAGGATATCGACGATGTCACCACCCCGGTCGATACCACCGCACAGAGTAATAAAACCGCACTGCTCGATAATCTTTTCGATGTCTCACCTTCAGGCGGCACACCACTACGTACTGGCCTGGAGCGAGCGGGTAAATATTTCGATGGCGACTACAGCGGCAGCTGGGCCTCGCCCATCCTCTCCGCCAGTAATGGTGGCACCTGCCAGCAGAACTTTACCGCCTTAATGTCCGATGGTTACTGGAACGGCAGCGATCCCAGCGTCGGTGACGCTGATAGTGATGATGACACCAGTTACGATGGCGGCTCACACGCCGACGGTGATACCAGCAGCACTATCTCCAATACACTTGCTGATGTCGCCATGGAGTATTACGAGAACGATCTCAGCACTATCGCCAATGAAGTGCCGACTACTATCGGTGTCGATGAGAACGCGACCCAACACATGGTCACCTACACGGTCGCCTTTGGACTCAACGGTCAACTTGATAGTGATCCTACTGACCGCACCACCGCCTTCAACTGGCCAACTCCGACAGCTGACGCGATTACAACCACCGATGACATGCGCCATGCGGCCTGGAACAGTCGCGGAAAGTTTCTCAATGCAAGCGATCCGCAGGGGCTGATAACCGCCTTTAACGATGCAATATCCGACATTGCCGATCGCACCGGTTCCGCAGCGGCGGTCACCTTCAATACCGGCTCGTTAGAGGCCGACAGCGTCATCTACCTCTCACTGTTCAACTCCTCAAAGTGGAGCAGCCAACTACTCGCCTATCCGCTCAACACGACTACCGGCGCTATCGGCTCTACAGCCAGCTGGGATGCTGCCAATCTGCTCGATAATCGAGATATCTCGGCCTCACCGCGCACTCTGCTCACTTTCAACAGTGACTCCGGTACCAATGATGGTGTCGCCTTTCAGTGGAGCAACCTGACCACCGCGCAGAAGAACGACCTAAAAACCAATAGTTCGGGCGGTAGCGACAGCGATACCATCGCCCAGGCACGACTCAACCATCTGCGCGGCGAGCGAAGCAATGAGGGTAGCGGATACAACTTCCGGGTACGCAACAGCCGACTCGGTGACATCATCCACTCTGCCCCCACCTATGTCGCCGAGCCGGATAGCGACTGGCCCGACACGGCTCCTTTCCCCGATACCAGCAGTGCGAAATATTCTGTTTTCCAGGCATCCAAGGCCTCACGTACCGGCGTCATCTACGCGGGCGGTAACGACGGTATGCTGCACGGCTTCAGTACTGAGGGCAGCAACACCGGTGAGGAGGTACTCGCCTACATCCCCAGCAACCTATTCTCCACAACGACGACCGCCGGACTCCACTACCTGACCGACCCCGACTATCTACACCGTTACTACGTTGATCTCACGCCCACTATCTCCGATGCTTATGTGAAGACCACCAGCACAGGTAGTGCTGATTGGGCCACTGTCTTAATCGGTGGTGAGCGTGCAGGTGGACGTGGGCTCTTTGCACTCGATGTCACCGACCCTAGCCAGTTCAGCGAATCCAATGCCAGTGATCTGGTGATGTGGGAGTTTGATGAGAACGACGATGCCGATCTCGGTTACACATTCAGCCAGCCTACTATCGCTCTGCTCAATAACGATCGATGGGCAGCGATCTTCGGCAACGGTTATAACGACAGCGGCGCAGGCGAGGCACAGCTCTTCATTCTATTCCTCGACGGCGGCCTGGATGGAACCTGGACTGACGGCTCCGGCAGTTCCGATCTCGATTACATCAAGATCTCCACCGATGTCGGCAGCAGTGGCAGTAAAAATGGATTAGCAACACCCGCTGTGATCGACACCGATGGCGACGGTACGGCTGACCGTGTCTATGCTGGCGATCTTGAGGGCAACATGTGGGCCTTCGATCTCTCAGCCAGTAACACCAACAGCTGGGATGTCGCCTACAAGCAGGGCAACACCCCTAAGCCGCTCTTCACCGCCAGGGATAGCAGCGGCAACACTCAGCCGATCACTGTCACACCGACTATTCTCAAAAACCCTTCTGTTGACGATACGACACAAAATAGCCCCAACGTGATGGTGCTATTCGGTACTGGCCAGTATCTGGTCGATACTGACAAAACCTCGAGCGGCACACAGAGCTTCTACGCCGTCTGGGATGAGGGAACCGATGAGCTGCTGCGCACCAATCTCCAAGAGCAGACACTACTGAGCGGTTTTCCAGCCGATGTACGCGTACCGAGTAACAACACCATCGCCTTTGATGGCAGTGGCAGCGCTCAACAGTTCGGCTGGTACCTCGATCTGCCCGATACCGGTGAGCGGGTGATCACCGACGCGGTGGCACGTGGTGACATCATCTATTTCAACACCACGGTACCGACCTCCGACCCCTGCTCTTATGGCGGTTATGGATGGCAGATGTCGATCAAGATCGACAATGGCGGACGCCCTGACAGCCCGGTATTCGACTACAACGACGATGGTTACATCGATAATAACGACACCGTTGACCAGGACCCGAATGAGGGCTCACTGACCGATGAGTCACCGGGTGGCGAAAAATTCACCAAGGGACTTCCTACCTCACCCTCCTTCCTCGGTGACCATCAATACACCGCCGGCACCGGAGGCAGTAACGATGGCGGTGCCCCCCCCGTCGAGGAACGTGACGTAGAGCACCTGGGAGGAGACCTCACCGGACGGCTCTCCTGGGAAGAGTTGAGCCTGTAGCGATGATATCGACTGAACATGGAGCAATAGCAATGCACAAGCTGAGAAACCTGGTATCAACCCTGTTGCTGGCGCTGCTCTGCACTGCAGCATCGGCCGACTCACGTCCCGAGCATATTCCAGAAAACTATCCTGCCTCCGGAACACTCCTCGAGATTGATCACTACACCGGTAGGTTGAATATCAGCGACCGCATCTTCCACACCAATAACGATACCGCCATCCACAGTCGTTATCGCGCCAATGAATCGATTATCGTTTTACAGGCGGGTAACAAGGTCGGTTTCGATTACATCACCGAACCCAGTGGCACCAAGCGCCTCACTACCGTGTGGCAACTGCCAGATGACCATACCCTGACCAATCCGGGTTTTCGTACCCCGATCAGAGTCCGTTAACAAATAATTTGGAGAGTCTGCGTGAGAAGAGCAGTAGGTTTTACACTTGTGGAATTGATGATCGTGATTGCGATCATCTCGATACTGGCGACCATCGCCTACCCGGCCTATACCGATTCGGTCAACAGGTCCCAACGTAGCGATGGCATGGCGGCACTTCTGGAGGTTTCACAGCAGCTAGAGCGCTGCTATACGGAGTTTAGTGCCTTTAACAACACTGGCTGCTCAGTCGTAAACGCTGGACCCGTGATCAGCTTCAACTCCGCTGAGGGTTACTACATCGTCTCAGCCACTGCTCTGGCAGCAACCAGCTTCACACTGCTAGCCACGGCACAGGCGGGCCAAACCGATGATACCGATTGTCTTAATCTCACCCTGACCCACACTGGAGTGAAAGGAGCCTCGGGGCCGAAGGGTGCAGAGTGTTGGTAACGATTCAGGTTAGTCGCGCAGCTCTTTAGGTAGCGAGAAGACAACATCCTCTTCTAACCCATTGGCATTTGTGATCCTAGTTGCACCCTGCCCTTGCAGATAATCGATCACCGACTTAACCAGCAGTTCGGGTGCTGAAGCGCCGGCACTGACGCCAATCGATTCACACCCCACAAGCCATGCAGGGTCAATATCATCAGCACTGTCAACCAGATGTGCAGCCACACCATGACGCTCGGCAATCTCACGCAGGCGGTTGGAGTTGGAGCTGTTGGGTGAACCGACCACCAGAATCAGGTCGCAGCTCTCAGCAAGACTTTTGATTGCATCCTGACGATTCTGGGTTGCATAACAGATATCGTCCTTTTTGGGGCGGACGATCTTAGGAAAGCGGCTCTGTAACGCCTCGACCACGGCCGCTGCATCATCCATCGACAGGGTCGTCTGGGTAACAAGGGCGAGTTTGTCGGGGTTGTGAACCTGTAGCTGTTCAACATCCTCTGGTCGCTCTACCAGGTAGATGCCACGGCCCTCGCTGCAGCCATATTGCCCCATCGTTCCCTCGACCTCGGGGTGACCGGCGTGACCGATCAGGATCACCTCATCACCCGCCTTGCAGTGGCGTGCTACCTCGAGATGAACCTTGGTCACCAGCGGGCAGGTAGCATCGAAGAGTTTGAAACCGCGCTGAACCGCCTCATCACGCACCGCCTGCGAGACACCGTGCGCGCTGAAGATCACCGTCGCACCATCGGGAACCTCACTCAGCTCCTCGACGAAGATCGCCCCCTTCTCCCGCAGGGATTCGACCACAAATCGATTGTGCACCACCTCGTGGCGTACAAAGATTGGCGCACCAAAGATCTCCAGTGCACGCTCAACTATCTCGATCGCACGCTCGACACCCGCACAAAAGCCGCGGGGATTGGCCAGTTCTACTTTCATTACTTCATACCCATCAATTCAATTTCAAGCCCGGCCAGGACTCTTAGACAACCTCGATAATCTCGACCTCAAAGATAAAGTCACGTCCAGCCAGCGGGTGGTTGAAATCGATCTTCACCATCTCATCCCCCACCTCCAGAATCGTGCCCGGCACCTCTTCGCCCGCCGGGGTGCTAAAAGCGATGATCAGTCCCGGCTCCAGTTCCATCTCGTCCTTAAACTTGTCACGCTCCATCTGATGGATACGCTCCGGATCTGGAAAGCCGAAGCCCTGCTGTGGAGAGATGGCGATCTTCGCTCGCTCACCCTCATGCAGTCCGGTAATCGCCAGTTCGAGTCCATCGATCATTGAGCCATCACCCATGGTAAAGACGTGCGGCTCACCCTCATCGGTGGCATCGACCAGGGTGCCATCTGTCAGACTCATGGTGAAGTTCAGGGTTACCCGACTCTCCGGGGTTACAACGGGGCTATTTTCACTCATCACGAAAAACCTCTTGAGGGCACTGCGCAGAAACAGACTCAGTTACGTCTGCTATCACGCAGGCTATCGAGCATCAGCAGCACCACACCGACAAAAATTGCAGAGTCGGCAACGTTAAAGGCAGGCCAGTGCCAATCGTTAATGTAGAAATCGAGGAAATCGATCACATGACCATAGAGTAGACGATCGATGATATTGCCAATCGCCCCCCCCACTACCAGTGCAAGTGCAAAGCGTAACAATCGCTCATCAGCACGACTGCGATGCATCCAGGTCAGCAGCACGGTAGTGATCACCACGCCCAGCACAACAAAGAACCAACGCTGCCAGCCACCCGCCGTACTGAGGAAGCTAAAGGCTGCCCCCTCGTTATAGACCAGGGTCAGATTAAAGAAAGGTGTTAACGAGAGGCTCTCATAGAGCTCAAAGCTGCGCTCTATCCACCACTTGCTCAACTGGTCGAGCAGGATAATGATCCCACTCAATGCTAGCCACCGCGCCATTAGGCAAAACGTCTCTGTTCACCCTCACCGGCGACATTCTCTACACAACGACCACACAGCTCGGGATGCTCACTATCGGCGCCAACATCCTCACGATGATGCCAGCAGCGCACACACTTCTCAGCACCACTCGGGGTCACTTCGATCCAGACCTCATCACCATTACTCAGCGTAGTGTGGACCGCATCACTCGGCGGCTCCTCAACGACCTGATTAACCGTTGCCTCAGAGGTAATCAAGACAAAGCGCAGCTCATCCTCAAGTCTGACCAGTCGGTCGTATATCTCACGACCACAGTAGAGGATCACCTCGGCATCAAGCGCTGAGCCGATACCACCGGCCACTCGCAATTGTTCAATCTGTTTGTTGACCGAGTCACGCACCTCAATCACCTCCGACCAGTAGTCGAGCCCCATCGCATCATCTGCGCACATCTCGGGGAACTCATACCAGGTCTCAAGCAGTACCGAATCACCATGCTCACCCGGAATCAACCGCCAGACCTCATCGGCGGTAAAGGTGGTGATCGGTGACAGCCAGCGCGCCATTGCCTCAATGATGTGGTACATCGCCGTCTGTGCCGAGCGACGTGCGACGCTATCGGGTTGGGTGGTGTATTGACGATCCTTGATGATATCGAGATAGAAACCACCCAGATCGCCAGAACAGAAGTTGTGCAGCTTCTGATAGATATGATGGAAGTCGTAGTCGTCGTAGGCCTGCACCAGCTCGGCCTGCAACGCCTCACTGCGTGCGACCGCCCAGCGATCGAGTGCCAACATCTGCCCAGGTGGCAACATATTCTCAGCCGGGTTAAAGCCGGTGAGATTGGCGAGCAGGAAGCGTGCGGTGTTACGGATACGACGATAGCCATCGGCGGTGCGCTTGAGGATCTCGTCAGAAACGGTCATCTCGTTACGATAGTCGGTCGCAGCCACCCACAGGCGCAGGATATCGGCACCGAGATTATTGACCACCTTCTGTGGTGCCACCACGTTGCCCTTCGACTTCGACATCTTCTTACCCTTGGCGTCGACGGTGAAACCGTGGGTCAGAACCGAACGGTAGGGTGCCTCGCCACGCATCGCCACCGAGGTAAGCAACGACGACTGGAACCAACCGCGGTGTTGATCGGAACCCTCCAGGTAGAGGTCAGCAGGTGACTCCAGCTCTTCGCGTGCATCGACGACGCTGTAATGTGTGACACCCGAATCGAACCAGACATCGAGCGTGTCACGCACCATATCGTAATCATCCGCCTCGCTACCGAGCAGCTCGGCCGGATCGAGATCGAACCAGGCATCGATACCCGACTGCTCTACGCGCTGCGCCACCTGTTCGATCAGCTCAACACTCTTCGGGTGAAGTGCTGCGGTCACCTTATGTACAAACAGCGTGATCGGCACGCCCCAGGTACGCTGACGCGAAACACACCAGTCGGGCCGTTTCTCTACCATCCCCTCGATACGCGCCTGTCCCCAGTCGGGCATCCAGTTGGTCTGACGAATCGCCGCCATCGCCTGATCACGCAGACCGTTCTGATCCATGCTGATAAACCACTGGGGGGTTGCACGGAAGATGATCGGTGTTTTGTGGCGCCAGCAGTGTGGATAGCTGTGACGCAGCGCCTCCACGTGGATCAGCTTGCCGTTAGTTTTGAGAACCTCGAGCACACTGTCGTTGGCCTTGAAGACGTACTGACCTTCAAACAGCGGCGTGCCCGGCAGAAAGACACCGTTTCCGCCGACCGGGTTATCGATCTTGAGGTTGTAACGCATACCAACCACGTAGTCGTCCTGGCCATGACCGGGTGCGGTATGCACCGCACCGGTACCCGCCTCGGTGGTAACGTGGTCGCCGAGGATGATCGGTACTTCACGCTCATAGAAGGGGTGAGCCAGCTTCAAACCCTCGAGCTCGGAGCCCATCGCAGTAGCAACGATGGAGTAGTCATTGATCTCATAACGCCCCATCGCATCCTTGAGCAGCGCCTCGGCCAACAGCAGACGCTCGGTACCGTGCTCACCCTCACACTGCACCACGACGTACTCGAGATCGGGGTTGACCGCCACGCCCTGGTTAGCTGGCAATGTCCATGGAGTGGTGGTCCAGATGACGGCTGAGATCGGACCTGAGCCGTGCGGCTCTCCGGTGCTGTTACAGCGGGCGAAGAGCGCCTCATCATCGAGCAGTTCAAAACGGACATCAATTGCCGGGGAGGTCTTATCCTCATACTCAACCTCTGCCTCGGCCAGCGCCGAACCACACTCGACACACCAGTGGACCGGCTTGGAGCCCTTGTGCAGATGGCCGTTTTTCACAATACCGGCGAGGGAGCGAATAATATCGGCCTCGGTCTTGTAGTCCATGGTCAGGTAGGGATTATCCCAATCACCAATCACTCCAAGACGTTTGAAATCCTCACGTTGACCATCAACCTGCTTGCGTGCGTAGGCGCGGCAGGCATCACGAAACTGTTTGGCATCGACCTTGGCGCCCGCCTTGCCGATCTTCTTCTCTACCTGCAGTTCAATCGGCAGGCCGTGACAATCCCAACCGGGAATATAGGGCGCATCGAAACCGCTCAGCCCCTTCGACTTGACGATGATGTCCTTGAGTATCTTGTTTACCGCGTGACCGATATGGATATCGCCATTGGCGTAGGGAGGACCATCGTGAAGGATGAATTTTGGACGCCTATCACCCACCTGACGCAGACGCGCATAGATATCGATATCCTGCAGACGTTTCAGCATCTCCGGTTCGCGCTTGGCAAGGTTGCCGCGCATCGGAAACTCGGTCTCAGGAAGGTTCAGCGTCTGCTTGTAGTCACTCATGTCAGGTCCGTGGGAATACTAATAAGGTAAGCGGCGCAATATACCACGCGCCGCTGTGTGGATCAGTCGCGGGAGGCGAAAAAGGTACGTGCCGAGTCGACATCGCGATCGATCTGCTGTTTGAGTGCATCGAACGACTCAAATCGCTGCTCAGGGCGGATTCGCTGCAGAAAATCTACGTTGATGTAGTGGCCGTAGATCTCGCTGGAGAAATCGAACAGATGGATCTCGAGTAGACTGCGGGTGCCGTTCACCGTCGGGCGAGTACCGACATTGGCGACACCATGAACTGGTTCCCCCTCAACCCCGAACACCTCTACGGCAAACACGCCATCGACAGGTGTCGCCTTACGGTGCAGATGGATATTGGCGGTCGGAAAACCGATGGTGCGTCCCAGCTTGTCACCGTGCGCGACACGCCCCGACATACGATAGGGGCGCCCAAGCAGCTTCTCGGCGGTGACCAGATCACCCACACCCAGTGCTTCACGGATGCGGGTGCTGCTGACCCGTTCTGCATCGATATTAAAGGTGTGCATACTGACCACCGGGAATCCGTGCCGCTCACCCGCCAGTCTCAGCATTTCAAAATCACCGCGCCGACCCTTGCCGAAGCGGAAGTCATCACCCACCACCAGATAGCGCACACCGAGCCCCTCGACCAGAATCTGCTCGATGAACTGCTCCGCCTCCATATTGGCCAGGCGCTGATCAAACGGTGTACAGAGCACCCGGTCAACCGAGAAACGGCGTAGCGCCAACAATTTCTCACGCAGGCGAGTCAGGCGCGCGGGGGCCTGATCGGGGCGGAAGAACTCCTGTGGCTGTGGGTCGAAGGTGATCAGCTGCGTCGGCAGTCCATACTCCTCGGCCTGCTCGGCGAGCTGTCCCAACACCGCCTGATGGCCGAGATGGACACCATCGAAATTGCCGATGGTGGCCACACAGCCACGGTGGCGTGTACGAAGATTGTGTATTCCTCTGATCAGTTCCATAAAGCGAATGGGTTCATCTGGTTAATTGAATTCGGTCGACCATTATATGCCAGCCATCTAGGTGCTGCTGCGCAGTATTGAGGGACGTACACCAGCCAGCCCCAGCGCCACAAAGTAGACAGACACACTTGCCACGATCAACAGCAGCAGCTGAAGCATGCGTTCAATACCCCCCCACGCTAACCACTGCTGTGGTGCAGCATTAACAAAAAGCAGCAGCCCCACCATTAGCGTCAGGGCAAAGGTCACCTGCATCAGCAATTGTCCCCAGCCCGGCTGGATATGCAGTACTCCTTCATTTTTTAGCGCACGAAATAGCAGCCCCGCATTGATAAAGGCGGAGGTGGCCGTGGCAAGCGCCAGACCTGCATGGGCACCGGGTGTATCGGTCAGGTAGAAAGCGAGCACAAAGAGCACGTTAAGCACCATATTGGCAGCCATCGCGATCACTCCGATACGCACCGGCGTACGAGTATCCTGTCTGGCAAAGAACCCTGGCGCCAACACCTTGATCAGAATGAAACCAGGAAGCCCTATTGCGTAGGCCATTAAACTTAGTGTCGCCATCTCTACATCGCTGACCAGGAATTGGTCGTACTGAAACAGCGTGGTGAGAATCGGCCCCGCCAACATAAAGAGTCCAACGGCTGCAGGCAGCCCGATCAACAATGCCAGTCGTAGCGCCCAGTCGAGGGTCCGGCCAAACGCCTCCGGCTCTTCACGAGCATGCTTCTGCGACAGACTCGGCAGGATCACCGTTGCCAGCGCAATACCAAACACCCCGAGGGGAAACTCCATCAACCGATCCGAATAGTAGAGCCAGGAGACAGAGCCAGTAACCAGAAAAGAGGCGATCAGGGTATCGAAGAGCAGATTGATCTGTGCCACGGAGGAGCCAAAGATCGCTGGCAACATCAGCTTAAGGATCTTCTGCACTCCCTCATCACGCCATCCCCAGCGCGGACGTGGTGACAGGCGCAGCTGCCTGAGGAACGGCAGCTGAAAAAAGAGCTGCGCCACTCCGGCAATGAAGACACCCCAGGCGAGCGCTACGATCGGCCGATCCATCAACGGGGCAAGCCAGATCGCAGCAGCGATCAGTGAAAGGTTAAGTAGAACCGGTGTAAACGCAGGGATTGCGAAGCGACCGTAGCTGTTGAGAATGCCACCTGCAAAGGCGGTCAGTGATATAAAAAGGATATAGGGGAAGGTGATGCGCAGCATATCGCTGGCCAGATCGTACTTCTGCTCATCACCGATGAATCCGGGCGCGAAGATCATCACCAGGACCGGCGCTGCAATCACACCGATGGTAGTGATCAGTAACAACACACCACCTAACGTGCCCGCAACCCGGTCACTCAGCCACTGTACCCGCTCATGATCGCCACTCTCTTTATATTCAGAGAGCACCGGAACAAAGGCTTGAGAGAAGGCCCCTTCTGCGAAGAGACGGCGTAGGAAGTTGGGAATCTTGAAGGCGATGAAGAAGGCATCGGTCCCCGCACCGGCACCGAAGTAGCGAGCGAAGACCATATCGCGGACAAAACCGAGCACCCGCGACAGCAGGGTCATCACACCAACGGTGGCAGTTGATCGCAGCAGACTCAATTAAGATTCCTTCCAGATGCTCTTACGGCGTAGTTTGGTGGCGCAGTATGCCGCCTTTCCAGGGTGATACCAATCGAGCCCGCAGAATTGACAAGCCCCAAAAAAAACTGCATAGTACCGCGTCTTGATTTCCATTGACCAAGTTTTTTTCAGGAGTAGTTAAGTTGGCCAACTCAGCACAAGCCAGAAAGCGCGCACGTCAGGCAGTAAAACGCCGCAACCACAATGTGGGCCTGCGTTCCAGAATGCGTACTGCCATCAAGGGCGTACTCGCCGCGATCGAAAACGGTGACAAGAGCGCAGCAGAGACCGCCTACAAGGCCGCAGTTCCTGTCATTGATGGTTCAGCCGGTAAAGGTCTGATCCACAAGAACAAGGCAGCTCGTCATAAGAGCCGCCTCAATACTGCAGTTCGCGCAATGTAATTGAGCAGACTGCAGCAATAAAAAAGCCGGCTTAGAGCCGGCTTTTTTATTGCTCAGATAAACGCGCCAATCAAGAGAGCACCAGATTATCGCGATGGATGAACTCTGGCTCATCGACATACCCAAGAATCTGCTCTATCCGATCACTCGGTTCTCGCTTAATCCGGTTAACCTCTTCGGCACTATAGTTGGCCAAACCTCGAGCGACACCGACACCCTCATTATCAACACACTCGACCAACTCACCGCGCATAAAGCGACCTTCGACGGCGGTAATACCAACCGGTAACAGACTTCGACCCTGCTCACGCAGCACCCTGACTGCTCCCGTATCAAGGACCACTCGGCCGCGAACCTGCAGCTGCCCAGCCAACCACTGTTTACGCGCCGCCATCAACTCCTGCGCAGGATGGAGCAGCGTACCAACCGACTCACCGGCCGCAACACGCAACAACACTCGCTCCTCACGCCCCGAGACGATCACTGTCGCAGCGCCGGAACGAGCTGCACGGGCAGCCGCCAGCACCTTGGTCTGCATTCCACCACGACCGAGCGAGCCGCCACTATCTCCAGCCATCGCCTCAAGCGCAGCATCGCCTGCAGCGCCCTCCTCTATCAGGGCGGCATCAGGGTTGCGACGTGGATCGCTATCGAACAGCCCCTGCTGATCGGTCAGAATCACCAGCAGATCGGCTTCGACCAGATTGGCAACCAATGCACCGAGAGTATCGTTATCGCCGAGACGTATCTCTTCAACCGCAACGGTATCGTTCTCATTCACGACCGGGATCACTCCCAGCCCGAGCAGTGTGCGGATAGTGCTGCGCGCATTGAGATAGCGATTACGATCAGAAAGGTCATCATGAGTGAGCAACACCTGCGCGGTATGCAGGCCATGGCGCTGGAACTCCGACTCATAGGTCTGTACCAGGCCCATCTGTCCGACGGCAGCAGCCGCTTGAAGTTCATGCACGGCGCGAGGACGCTCACTCAGACCGAGCCGACTCATCCCCTCGGCAACCGAACCAGAGGAGACCAGCACAACCTCACGTTCCGCCTGCCGCAATCTGGCAATCTGTTCGACCCAGCCAGCAATGGCGGCACGGTCGAGACCACGCCCCTCATCGGTCAGCAGCGCACTGCCGATCTTCACCACCCAGCGCTTGGAAGCCCCCAGTTCGACTCTGCCTTTCATCGTTCTCCAGACTCTCTATCGCTCCGAGAAATATTACTCGTCGCTCAGATCGTCCTCATCCTCCAGCTTCTCGTAAACCGGTGCACCCTGCTGCTCCTCTGCTTCACGCGCCAGCGCTTCAAGATGCTCCATGATGCGATAACTCAACTCCGCCGTGCCGTCACGATTGGCCGCCGAGATGGTAAAGACCGGTCCCTGCCAATTTAACTCATCGATAATCTTCTGACAGTAGGCCTCACGCTCCTCTGCCGGCACGGTATCAATCTTGTTCAATACCAGCCAACGCGGCAGCTCAGCCAGCTGCTCACTGAATTTCGCCAGCTCCTTGGTAATGCGATGAAAGTCGCCCATCGGGTCGTTGTACTCATCGAGCGGTGTCACATCAACAAGATGCAAAAGCAGGCGGTTGCGCGAAAGATGTTTGAGGAACTGGATGCCGAGCCCCGCACCCTCTGCTGCCCCCTCAATCAGACCAGGAATATCGGCCATCACAAAACTGCGATGCGCCTCGATACTCACCACACCAAGATTGGGGTAGAGGGTCGTAAAGGGATAGTCTGCGACCTTGGGACGCGCTGAGGAGAGCGCAGTAATCAAGGTCGATTTGCCAGCATTGGGCATGCCGAGCAGGCCGACATCAGCAAGCAGCTTCATCTCCAAATGGAGGGTACGACGCTCACCCGGTGAACCATTGGTCGACTGGCGCGGAGTGCGATTCACACTACTCTTGAAACGAGTATTGCCAAGACCGTGGAAACCGCCCTGGGCGACCAGCAGGCGCTGCCCCTCCTCAACCAGATCACCGATTACCTCATCGGTATCGAGATCGGTCACCATGGTGCCGATTGGAACCGGCACCTCGACATCCTCTCCCATCTTTCCGGTACAGCTCTTGCTCATACCGTTCTGACCACGTTCGGCGGTATAGGTACGCACATGACGAAAATCGATCAGCGTGTTGACCGACTCGGTGGCGACCAGATAGACACTGCCACCATTGCCGCCATCCCCCCCATCGGGGCCACCTTTGGGAATGTATTTCTCGCGACGAAAGCTAACGATACCGCCACCACCGTCCCCGGCGATCACCTTGATATTCGCTTCATCGACAAACTTCATCGCGCTTTCTCCAGTTCCTAATACGAAAAAAGCCCCGCCAATGACGGGGCTTTTTTACTTGAGCCTAGCCAGTTACCGTCAGTCGGCGACTACGCTTACAAACTGACGATTTTTTGGACCCTTGACCTCAAACACAACCTTGCCTGTCGCGGTAGCGAACAGGGTGTGGTCTCGACCACAACCAACGTTGGTGCCTGGGTGAACCTTGGTGCCACGCTGACGAATCAGGATGTTACCCGCCAGAACCTGCTCACCGCCGTAGCGCTTTACGCCAAGACGTTTCGACTCTGAATCGCGACCGTTACGAGTACTACCGCCTGCCTTTTTATGTGCCATGCCTCTATACCTCTATTAATTGCCGGTTACGCGGAGATACCGGTAATTTCGACTTCTGTGTAGTTCTGACGATGTCCCATCTGCTTACGATGGTGTTTACGACGACGGAACTTGATGATCTCAATCTTCTTACCACGACCATGCGCAGTAACGGTTGCGGTGACCTTGCCACCCTCAACAACGGGGGTACCGATCTTAATATCGTCACCATCGCTGATCATCAGCACCTGATCGAATTCTACAGAGCTTCCTTCTTCTACAGGTAGCGTCTCAACGCGCAGCTTGTCACCCTCGGCAACACGGTACTGCTTCCCGCCAGTCTTGATTACGGCATGCATCACTAAATCTCCAACCCAACACAGAGTCTTAAAACAAAGACGGACAATTTTAGCGATTGCGCCGGTTCAGGTCAATTCAATTATGGTCTTTGATTACGGCGCTGGACATGTGTCAGGCGGCAGTTAGAATATGCACTCGTTCAATCTGGCCTATATGCCACTCCAACAACCAGCAGAAGACTCACTATCAGCATGGATCTGAACGCCATACGCGCACTCATTGCCGACGACATGCAGGCTGTGGATTCTGTCATCCAGCAGCGCCTGACCTCTGACGTCGTGCTGATCAATCAGCTGGGAAATTATATCGTTAGCAACGGTGGCAAGCGCATGCGCCCGGTCATCACCCTGCTCTCTGCTGGAGCCTGCGGCTACAACAACGATCAGCGCCATATTCTGGTCTCCGCCATTATCGAATTCATCCATACCGCCACTTTGCTGCACGACGATGTGGTCGATGCCTCCGAGATGCGCCGTGGTCAGGAAACCGCCAACACCATCTGGGGCAATGAGGCAAGCGTACTGGTCGGCGACTTCCTCTACTCACGCGCCTTCGAGATGATGGTCGACGTGGGCGATATGCGCATAATGGAGATCCTCGCCAACACCACCAACACCATCGCCGAGGGCGAGGTGCTGCAGCTACTCAATATCAACGACGCCGACACCACCGAGGAGAGCTACCTCGAGGTCATCCACTGCAAGACCGCCAAGCTGTTTGAGGCTGCCTCTCGCCTCGGCGCCGTTCTCAGTGGCTTTGATCAAGAGAGCGAGGCCTCAATTGCCCGCTATGGCATGCACCTTGGCACCGCCTTTCAGCTCATCGATGACGTGCTCGACTACACCGCAACCACCGACGAAATGGGAAAAAATGTTGGCGATGATCTGGCTGAAGGCAAGCCAACCCTACCGCTGATCTATGCCATGCGACACGGCAATCCCGAACAGGCAAAAACCATTCGGGAAGCGATCGAAAAGGGTGGACTGGAGAACCTCGACGCTATCCTGGCCACAATTGAATCAACAGATGCCCTCACGTACACTTCGCGTGCCGCGCGAAAAGAGGCCGATCTTGCGATAGAAGCACTATCCGTTCTTCCCGACTCTCCATACAAGGAAGCGATGCGTGGACTGGCTGACTTCTCTGTCACGCGGTCCTACTAATTTCGGGGTGTAGCTCAGCCTGGTAGAGCACTGTCTTCGGGAGGCAGGGGCCGGAGGTTCGAATCCTCTCATCCCGACCATTAACACTTAACTAAGCACACCACCTTACCCACCGCACTTAATTCTCCTGCCTTCACCCCTAAATTGAAACATTCCTCTTTCTCAATCAATCACCGGGTTCGGCATACCCCAGACAAATGAATTAAAAGCAAACTTACTGTACATTTTCCGTAACTATAATAAATCGGTAATCGAAGGCACATCATGGATGATATTTGCGAAAACAATACCCTGCTGACGCACGACGACCTAACAACTATCGGTCGTCACGCTGAATCCATCACCTACTCGGCCAATCGGATCATCTTTGCAGAAGGAGACGAACCTGATGGCGTCTATTTCATTTGCGAAGGTCAGATCCTAATTCTCACAAACAAATTCACCAGCCAGGAACAGATCAGCAAACTCGAGAAAGGCAGCTACTTTGGCGAGATGGCAGTCCTCGACCAGGGACTTCGAGCGGCATCCGCAGTCGCAGACTCGGATTGCGAGCTACTCAAACTCGATCAGGACACCTTCATGGAGCTGATGAAAACGGGCAATAGAACTGCTTTAAAGATTAACGACATGCTCGCGGCGCGTTATGAAGAACTAATCCTGACAGAGGACATAATGTCCAAATCAGGCCTCAACAGTAACAAGCTTCACGTTAGCATTAAGGGAGACCCGTCATTAAGAGAGTCGGCTTTCTCACGTGATCGGTACGATAGCATTGCTGACAAGGCACTCTCTGAATTACTCCCTATACTCGAAGATTTGATTCTCAACCATTGCCCCTATCAATTCTTTCTCTCTCTCAGCAGCGAAGAGGTTCGAATCATGTCTGTTTTCGAGCCTTTTGGTGGTCAAATACACTCATGCAACAAGCTACTTGACAAGAATTATATAAAACGGCATTTCCCAAAAATCGATTACCTGGAAAAGACCGAATTAATCAGAGAACTCTACAAAACACTCTCTAAGAACCGAGCATTCGAATCCACATCTGGCCACTATAGAAAGATAATGAACAACTATTATAATAATTGGCAACCGGTCAGCAAGGATGAGATCAAGAGAACTCTTTCTAATATTCCTGCTTTGCGAACACTTCCCAATTTTTACATCAGAAACTTTTCAATCAGCATGGTTCATGATGCTATTCGCATGCAGTTCAATTGCGACGGCACACACATCGTTAGCAACGATGAACTTCTAAATTTCATGAAACAAAATGTGTGATTATCTAACTAGAAACAAACCTCAGAACAGTGATAGCATTAGCGCGCGCTTATATGCCAAGACGCCGAAATCAACCGAAATATTATTGTCGGTATCTAAATTCAAGCGGACAACACAAATCTACACCTACAAATGCGACCAGAGCGACTCGCACTAAATAACAAGAGGAAACAGTACGTGAAAAGATGGACCAATGGATTGACCGTAGCGACAATCTTTTTACTCGGAAACGGAGCGTGTACTGCCGCCGTGGATTTGCTGGACGATCCACAGGTGCAATTTCTTCAGGCCATTGAAGAGCGAAATAACGGTTCGCTTGAGAATGCAATTGAGCTTTTCAAGTCCATATTATCCGAGCACCCCTCACTGCATCGTGCCCGACTAGAACTGGCGGTTGCCTACTATCAGGCGCTTAACTTCGCAGAAGGTCGCAACCAGGCCATGACTGTCCTGAACAACCCAAACACACCCGCAAACGTGCGGCCAAAAATCAGGGCTTTTCTTGATGTACTGCAAGCCAACGCACAGGAGAACCGATGGTCACCCTTTATAACGCTCGGTTTTTTATACGACACAAATGTGAATGCAGGCCCCGATGACGACACTATTCCCACCGGGGGCGGCTCTATTGTCCTGATCCCCAGCGCCGTTGCGCGTGTAGACTATGGTTACAATCTCTCGACGGGCATCTCCCATCGCTATCTGGCACAAAGCCCAATCAGCATTGCTGACTCAGAGGTCAGTCTCGTCTGGTACTCGAAAGCCAACGTCTACCGGATGGATTACAACGCTGAAAATGACCGCGATCTTGATCTACTCTCATTCAGCACGGGGCCTACCCTAGTCGCTGCGAGAAAGTACCGTGCGGGCATAAACTTTAGCGCTGATCATATGCGCCTGGGTGAGGATAATGAGGCCTATCTCAACACCTACGGCGTAACCCCAAAGATCTCCTGGATCTTTTACGAACAGAGTGCCGAGCTGACCGCAGATATCAAACTGCAGAAATCTGATTATCTGCAAGATGCAAACGATGCGCGCGATGGTTACCGTTACATTGGAGGACTCTCACTGCGCAAGACACTACGACGCGAACGGATGGCCGTCGAGGGGCGCGTAGAATTCTTTGATCAGGAGACCGAAGAGGGGCGTTACGCCTATAAAGGTTCGCAGCTCATGCTGGGCGCCAGCTATCAACCTTCAAAGAGATCCAATCTCTACACCCGCCTACAGTTTGAAAAATCTGACTACGATGAGCTGGATGGCGCCTTTGGCGTAGTACGCGATGAGAAGAAGCAGCGCGCCATTATCGGTGCAAGCCATAGCTTCTCCAAGAGTAGTTCGCTCAGTGGTTGGACCATTGATGGCAGCTATGCATTCACCAATAATATTTCGAACATTGAGCTCTATGAATACCGTCGTAAACAGCTCGGTATTCGCGTAAGCCGCTCGTTTTAATCGATGAACAGCAAGGAAGGTTCACATGACTAACTCACTATTCAAAACTCTAATCATCACACTCGCCACAATAGCCAATACCACCGTCGTATACGCGGCTAGCACAGATGATGCGGGCTACATTGCAAGACAGCGAAATGATGTACGCATCAACGAAGACCCAGCTCATAAGGGCGACATCTTCTCTAGCCAGGACATGATCGTTACCGGCGAAAAAATCTTCTCAATGCTAAAATTTCGCGATAACAGCTCCATGTTTGTCAAAGCCAATAGCAAGGTCAGCATCAGTGAGTACCAGTACAACAAAAATGATCCCAAAGACTCAAAAGTCGTTGTGGAGCTTACCGAAGGAGGTTTACGTGCACTCAGTGGCGCCATCGGAAAAGCAAACCCACAGGCGGTCGAATTCCGCACACCGGTAGGCACAATTGGTATTCGCGGCACAGATTTCATTGTCAGCATTGTCGACGGACAACTCTTCATGGAGGTACTCGACGGTGCCATCATGGTCGAGAATACAGATGGCGAACCCGTGTTGTTGCAGGCGGGTCAGGTGTTAGTACTCGGTGCAGATGGAACTCTCGCCGCCCATGGCAATCAAGCCAAGAAAATAGGCAAAAAGAGCGGCGCATTTACCGAATTTACCAAGGTAAGCTTCTCTGGCGACCAGGAGAACTCACCCTACAGCTGGGGTCCTTGGACAGTAACCGATATCGCCAATCCAACCGACAGTGGTGATGGTTCAGACGGTAGCAGTTCTACCACCGCTCTGGATGAGACGACCATTCCTAACGAAACGGCCTCGGCGAAGTGAATTTCATCGAGCAAAACCCCGTTGTTCTGGAAGGGGCTATCATGAATTTTTACGGGGAAGCAGGACCAGAAACCACTCAAGGCGACCTACAGGCTCAGGTAGTTTGGCACACCGATACCGACATAGATCTTTACCTGATCACGCCCGGCTCTGGGGTTGTTAGCTACAACCAGCAAAGCATAAGTCTGAGTGGTCGTAGCGAAGCAATTCTGGATTGGGACAATTCAGAAGGCGAAATTGACTACGGCGAAGATACTCGTTTTGAGAATATCGCAGTAACTGGAGATGTGCCTGATGGCTTCTACCAGTTTTTCGCAGAGGATTGCTGCTCTGATTCAGGCAACACGACTGATGTCACACTAACGGTAACCGATGATGGCGGCACTTCAGGCTTGAGAGACACCTTTACGCTCACAGAAAACAGTCCCACCACCACCACAGACACAACCGATATTTTTGCCGTAGAGATGGTCGATGGCGAGGCCCAAAGCTACCACAGGGGTGAAATGCCTGCCGATCAATACAACTACATCGCACCATTCGATTCGGGTGGTTCACAGGAGGCCGAAGAGGAAATTAGTTTTTAATTTAATTCACACTCGTTAACAAATAACACAATGAACAATGGCTGCTCACGAAAAGCGGCCTTACCGCAAATAAAATACCGTGGTAATATCTTCATCAAATAATAATTACTATTAAACATGGACAACATGCAACTCACGGAAGAACAACACAACGAAATTCGTCAAGCAGTTCAGGATTTAAAAACCGCCATGGAAATCCGTGGTGGTCTCAATCTACGCGTCGCCCGGCGCGTAACCACGATCCTGCGCGTCGGAATGATCGGTTTCGGCATCTTTACACTCGTCCTTGTATTGATGATGTATGCCTTTACATCAAAAATGACCATCATGCTTGATGCTCTTAATACAATGACCTACCAATTCACCTCAATGTCTAGCGATATGCAGGTTATGCGTACTGTTATTACACAGATGGACCACTCGGTCTCCGCCATGCCGAATATCGTTACTCAGACCGGAGAGATGCGGCGTTCCGTCAGAGGGTTACGAGGTGAAATCACCACGATGAACAGCCAGGTGGATGGAATGCAAAACCGTTTGCATGGAATAACCACCCAGGTCGATCAAATGACCCATACCTTCCGCAGTCTCGATCCAGCCGTACAGGGACTTGGAACTGATCTGAACAGCATCTCTCGCCCGATGAAGTTCTTCAACAGCTTCACTCCCTTCCCATAGTGGCCACACGAGAAGATCGAACACCATTATGAGCAACCAACGAACCGAGGAAGAGAGCATCCAAAACAGTCAGACTGTTCGCATCATCACCGAATCGATGGGTTTGCTCCGCGCTGAGATGGAGACAATCGACAAGGTAGCGGTGAAAGTTGCGGCCAAAACAACCTTAATCTTTAGGAGCGTACTCGCCCTGCTTGGCATCATTACTATCTATCTGGTTTATCTTGTATATATCATGGCCACGCATATGGGCAGTATGAACTCACACCTCGAGACCATGTATGGTCAATTCGGCATAATGGCCGACAACATGCAAAAGATCACATCCTCCGTACAGAGCATCAACTACAACGTGCAGGGGATTCCTGCGATCTCCAGCCACATGACCAACATGAATAGCGACGTCGCTTCAATGCTCGCATCGGTGCACGACATTAATGTTAGTTTTAGTGGCATGAATAACGACGTGGCCAACATCCATATCGACACAGCCGAAATGTCACAACATTTCAACACAGTCAATAATGCGGTGAATCACATGCGATACAATGTAAACCAGATATCAAACCCTCTAACGCCATTCTGGTAAGAGCCATTCAATTCACCACAGACACCGAAATAGACCACCCACCATGAAGAGAGCCATCTTTAACGCGATCAACAACGATGAACTAGAGATGTACTACCAGCCAAAATTCAATCCTGTCACAGAAGAGGTGACCGGTCTTGAAGCATTTGTCAGGTGGAACCATCCGGACGGACATCAACTCCAGGCTGGCGAGTTTATCCACGTTATTGAAAAGGATTCTGAGCTAAGCCTAGCACTGGATAACTGGGTTCTGAACCATACACTCGCCCAAGCAACAGATTGGACCGACAAACAATATGGACTGGAGTTTATATCGATCAACCTCTCATCATGGATACAGACTGACGCACTAACATCGATCATAAACAACGCACTAACCAACACAGCCTATCCAAGCAACAAACTCTCATTTGAGTGTCCCTGGCGAATACTAGAGATGGACACGACACTTACCACCAAAACAATGCGCAAAATAAGAGAGTCAGGTGCCTGCATTATCACCGATGGCGCGCCACTTGATGCCAGCGCGTTAATAACGGCCCGTAATACGCCCATCAAACTCTCTAAAGTCTGCTACACAACACTACACAAACTCATCGACGAGAGCGGCGTCAAGGCCGTATCAACACAGATCAGGAATTGGAAAAAATCAGGGATAAAAATTGCTGCGGTAGGCGTTGAGAATGACAGCGAACATGAGCTAGCACGTCAAATTGATTGCCACCTCTCTCAGGGCAATCGCTTCAAAGCCCCACTGTCAGCAACAGACATCACCGCCCTACTTGTGATGATAATGGAAACCAAGATCGCATTTGGCATCTAAGCCGGTACTGCTTGCGGAAACCATGACTAGAAACCAGCGCTATTTATAGATCAAATCACGCACAAGACACTATTTTGTATAACCATTACTCTGCATAGAAATAATCACTTCAACGGAATAGACACCCTACTTTGAGGTATGCACAAACTCCGGAGACCAACAACCAGGGTTTGTTAAAAGAAGCTCGGTACATCGATCAAAATAGAGGCTATAGAGCTTTCTTTCCGGATACGCCTGTACCAAGCCCCAGAAGTAGAAGCGCGCCACATCCCATGAGCCTGACCTATAGTTTTCCAGTGCAAGCTCATATATCCCCAGCTCATTCTTAATCTGACTGTTAACCTGATCACTCTGGCACATAGATCTCTATTGCATTCTCTTTACCCTTCGCCTTAACGATATCGAGCGAGCGATATATAAAATCATCATCGGGGAGTCGCTATTTTTGCGGAAGCTTGTTTTGGGCGTCCAAGCCCAAGCAAGCGGCAAATACTTAACGCGACCGTTTATGCCTACGGCGCCCC
>NZ_MPRL01000101.1:0-5831 GCF_002020875.1 Solemya pervernicosa gill symbiont
CGGGGCGCCGTAGGCATAAACGGTCGCGTTAAGTATTTGCCGCTTGCTTGGGCTTGGACGCCCAAAACAAGCTTCCGCAAAAATAGCGACTCCCCGACACACCTCTACGAGTGTGTCGCTTCAGTTATATCCGGGCATAGCGGTATGGTATTGATCAAAATAGAGACAAAAAGCAGGGTTATTGCAGAGGGGGGTTGAAAGGGGGGCTACGCGCCTCTACTGACCCTCATCGAGGACGATACGCTGTGAGCTGAGGACACGCTTGCTATCGGCAATGCGTTTATCGATGACGTTTTTCACTGCAATCAGCAGGCCGAGGCCAATAAATGCACCTGGAGGAAGAATGGCGAGCAGGAAGCCGCGGTAGTCCTCAATCAGTGTGATCTGCAGTGCACGTGCACCTTCGCCAAACATCAGGTGTGCCTGGGCAAACAGGGTGCCCTGGCCGACCGCCTCGCGTAGACCGCCGAGTAGGACCAGTACCAGAGTGAAACCGAGTCCCATGGTGAGACCGTCGACAAAGGCACGTGGCAGGTTGTTTTTGGAGGCAAACGCCTCGGCGCGACCGATGATGGCGCAGTTGGTGACGATCAGTGGAATGAAGATGCCGAGAATCTTGTAGAGGTCGTGGAAGTAGGCGTTCATCGATAGCTCTACGGTGGTGACGAATGAGGCGATGACCAGTACGAAGACGGGAATGCGTACCTCGGGACGGACCCAGTTGCGGATTGCCGAGACGGTCAGGTTGGAGGCGATCAGTACCAGTGTGGTGGCAATACCAAGCCCCAGTCCGTTGACGAAGGTGGAGGTGACCGCCAGCAGCGGACAGAGCCCTAGCAGCTGTACAAAGGCAGGGTTGTTCCCCCAGAAGCCGTCGTAACTGATCTTGCCGTAGCCGATATCAGCCATTGTCTGTTGTCTCCTGCTGCGGCAGTGCGAAGAGCGTGTCGCGGTGGTCTCTGAAATATAGCAGGCTCTGTTTGACCGCATTGACCACGGCCCGTGGGGTGATGGTGGCGCCGGTGAACTGGTCAAACGCACCACCATCCTTCTTTACGCCCCACTGTTTGATTGCGGGGTCGGAGAGAGAGCGACTATTAAAGCCAAGCACCCAGTCGGAGCGCTCGACCTCGATGCCGTCACCCAGTCCGGGTGTCTCACGATGGCTGAGAATGCGCACCCCGGCCAGGGTGCTGTCGTGGTTGATCGCCACCAGCAGCTTGATGGTGCCGTTGTAACCGTCGGGTGCGATCGGGGTGAGCACTACCGCGACGGCTTGAGCACCGCTGCGGGCGCGGTAGGCGGTGTGGGGTTCGTCATTACCGAGGAGCGGATCGATCACCGCTACGGTGTCGGTAAAGATGTCGTTGTCGTGGCTGCTGGGGGGGATCAGCGCGTGGATCGATTTCAGGAGCGCCTCACGCTCGTTAGCGGCGATACGCTCCTGGGTGCCGGCGTGGGTCAAGGCGACCAGTCCGGTGCCAACCACGGCAAACAGGGCCAGCAGTAGCATGGTGCCGATGATGTGACGGAACAGCATCTCAGCGTCCCCCCTGACCAAATACACGCGGACGGGTGTAGTAGTCGAGCGTGGGAGCGGCCATGTTCATCAATAACACGGCGAAGGCGATGCCGTCGGGGTAGCCACCCCAGGTACGGATGATGTAGGTGATCAGTCCGATACCGATACCAAACAGTAGACGGCCACGCAGCGTGGTGGCGGCACTGATCGGATCGGTGGCAATAAAGAAGGCACCGATGATTGCGGCACCGCTGAAGAGGTGGAACAGCGGCGAGGCGTAGCGGCTGGCATCCCCGAGCCAGAAGAGGGTGGCGATGAGGGCCAGTGCACCGAGCAGTCCGGCCGGGATGTGCCAGCTGATGATGCGTTTGTAGAGCAGCCAGAGACCGCCGAGCAGGTAGGCGGCTGCCAGCCACTCCCACCCCTTGCCACCGAACTCACCAAACAGCGGTGATTGGCTGATGGCCGCGACACTCTGCTCCAGGCCGACACCGGTCTTGATCGCATCAAGTGGGGTGGCGGTGGTGAGTGCATCGAGGCCGAGTGTGGCGGGTAGTGTGCCGCCGAAGCTATAGCTCAGGGTCTCGACGAGTGAGAGACTTACCGTTGCCAGCTCTTGTGGTGCGGGCCAGCTGGTCATCTCGAGAGGGAATGAGATCAGCAGTACCACGTAGCCGACCATCGCTGGGTTGAAGGGATTAAAACCGAGACCACCGTAGAGCTGCTTGGCAAAGACGATGGCAAACAGGGCACCGACAGCAGCCAGCCACCAGGGGGCGAGGGCGGGTAGTGCCAGCCCGAGCAGTATTGCGGTGAGCAGGGCGCTGCAGTCAGAGAGTGCGGGTGCGAGTGGACGGTTACGCAGTAGTAGTATGGCGGCCTCAGCACCGAGGGCAAAGATGGATGCGACAGCAATATTGATCAGCACGCCCCAGCCGAAGAACCACCAGGCGGTCGCAATGGCAGGCAACAGTGCATAGATCACCTGACGCATTAGCGCGTTGAGTTCACCGGTCGAGGGTGTGTGTGGGGAGCTAGCGGTGGCGAACTTCATGATTGCCCCTCTCCTTTAGTATTCGGTTGTTGCTCCTGATCGCGCATGCGTTGACGACGGGCATCGGCCTCGTCGATGGCGCGCTGCTGCTCCGGGGTCAGGTTGTCGATGTTCTTTGGTTTGTTATCGCCGCCGTGTTGTTTGGCGCGTACCCGATCCAGTGCCGCCTGGATGGCCGCCTGCTTGCTATCCTTCTCATCCTTTTTGTCACTACCACTCTCTTTCGCCTTCAGCGCCTCACGCTTCTTGCGCAGCTTCGCTTCACGCTCCGCTTTATCGCGTGCCTGTCGCTCCTGGCGTGCCTCATGGCGCTGACGGGCGATGTCGGCCTTGCCGCGTTCACGCTCCTGCTCCCAGATCTCATTCTTGGCGTAGCGGTAGAAGTGGACCAGCGGAAGATGGCTGGGGCAGACGTGTGAGCAACAGCCACACTCGATGCAGTCGAACAGGTTGTAGTCCTGCACCTTCTCAAAATCGTTGGCCTGTGCGTACCAGAAGAGCTGCTGCGGAAGCAGCTGTGCAGGGCAGACATCGGCGCATGCGCCACAGCGGATGCAGGGCCGTACCGACTGTTCAGTGGCCGGAATACGGGTGAGCAGAAAACAGTTGGCGGTTTTGATTACCGGTACTTCGTCGCTGTGGATGGCAATGCCCATCATCGGCCCCCCCATCACCAGCCGTTCTGCCTGTTCGGTGTAACCGCCGCACGCCTCAATCAGTGATTCAATGGGTGCTCCGAGCGGTACGATCAGATTCTGTGGTTGAGCAACACCTTCGCCAGTCACGGTGACGATGCGAGAGATCAGAGGTTGGTCCTGGATGACGGCGTCAAAGACGCTCGCGGCAGTGGCGACGTTATGGCAGACGATGCCGAGGTCGATCGGCAGACCGTTCTGCGGTACCTCCCTGCCGGTGATCACCTTGATCAGCTGCTTCTCGCCACCGGTTGGGTAGCGGATTGGGATCATTACCAGCTCGACATTGCTGCAACCGCAGCCGTGCAAGGCGGCTCGAAGAGCGGCGTAGGCGTCGGGTTTATTCTCTTCAATGGCGATAATGACCGTATCGGCGTGCAGCGCGTGGGCCATGATCTGGGCGCCCTCAAGTACCGCTTCGGGGCGGCTGCGCATCAGCATGTCGTCGCAGCTGATATAGGGTTCGCACTCAGCTCCGTTGATGATCAGGCTGTCGATCGAGGTGCGTGCGCCGGGGTTGAGTTTGATAAAGGAGGGGAAGCCGGCGCCACCCAGTCCGACGATACCGGCCTGATGAATCTTCTCGCGCAGTTCGGTGGGATTGAGACTTTTATGGTCGCTGACAGGGTTGCGATCCTCGATCCAGCGATCCTCGCCATCGGTTTCGATGGTGATAGCCGCTGCGCTCATTCCCGATGGGTGAGGGACTGCCGCCATGCCGATGGCAGTAACAGTTCCCGAGCTGGGTGCATGTAGCGGCGCGCTGACGTAGGCACCCGCGTCGGCGATCTTCTGCCCCTTGAGTACCTTGTCGCCCACCTTGACCAGTGGTGTGGTTGGTTCACCGATATGCTGCTGCAGCGGGATGGTCAGCTGCCTGGGCAGCGGCAGCGTGGCAAGTGGACGTGCGGTCGAGATCTCCTTCTCATCAGGCAGGTGGAGACCTCCGTGGTATGTCCAAAGCTTGCGGCTCATGAATCCACCTCGTGCTCGGGCAGCGGCCACTTCCAGTCGCCGATCTCACGCTCGAGTGGTTCCATGTCGATGCACTCGACTGGACAGGGGGGGATGCAGAGTTCGCAGCCGGTGCACTCGCTCTCGATCACGGTGGTCATCTGTTTGGCAGCGCCGAGGATGGCATCGACCGGACAGGCCTGGATGCAGAGGGTACAACCGATGCAGATATTCTCATCGATGACGGCGACCATCTTCCCTTTGTGCTCGCCGTGCTCCTCGTTGAGTGGCAGCGGATCGCGGCCGAGCAGGTCGGCGAGGGCAACAATGACCGATTCACCGCCGGGGGGGCACTGGTTGATCGGCGCCTCGCCGTTGGCAATCGCCTCGGCGTAGGGACGACAGCCGGGAAAACCGCACTGGCCACACTGGGTCTGTGGCAGGATCGCATCGACCTGATCGACCACGGGGTCGCTCTCGACCTTGAAACGGATTGCGGAGTAGCCGAGCAGCAGTCCGAACAGGGCGGCCAGAGTGCCGAGCGCAAGAATCGCCGTCAGCATCGTTACCCCTTAACCAGTCCGGAGAAGCCCATAAAGGCAAGTGACATCAGGCCGGCTGTAATCAGTGCGATGGCGGCACCCTGGAAGGGGGCCGGGACGTCGGCAACGGCCACACGCTCACGGATCGCAGCAAACAGTACCAGCACCATTGAGAAGCCGATGGCGGCGCCAAAGCCGTAAACCGCCGACTGCAGGAAACTGTGCTGCTCCTGAATGTTGAGCAGCGCCACGCCGAGTACGGCGCAGTTGGTAGTAATCAGTGGCAGGAAGATGCCGAGTACCTGATAGAGCAGCGGGCTGGTCTTGCGTACCACCATCTCGGTGAACTGCACCACCACTGCAATCACCAATATAAAGGTGATGGTGCGCAGATACTCAAGCCCGAGCGGTGCGAGCAGAAATTCGTTGGCCAGATAGGAGCAGATCGAGGAGAGGGTTAATACAAAGGTGGTAGCCAGCCCCATACCGGTGGCGGTTTCCAGCTTGCGTGAGACACCCATGAAGGGGCAGAGCCCCAGAAACTTCACCAGCACGAAGTTGTTGACCAGGATGGTGCTGACAAGAATGAGCGCGTATTCGGTCATGGAGGGTCTGTGTTTGGAACGGTTTCCCAGTATGGATGGTGGGGCGCAACCGCTCAAGCAATCACGCCTCAATCGGATGGAGATTCTACAGAAATTCAGGGCTTCAGTTAACACCAAAGAGGTATCTGGTGTACGGCAAATAATTCGTTTGATTTGGTTCTTCGTGAATGCCGTTGTGTCGCTTCAAATTCTGCCAGCTGTGACGCTTCCTGCAAATAAGGGTGCTGACACTGTGCTGCCAAACGACAGTCTAGTTATGACACTAAGTTGGTCGATGAATGGTGACAGTCAGATATCGATGTTGGGAGGCTATTAACCCGAACTCTCGCCCTACACAGTCGATTCGGCTCGATCCCTCCCTCGCTGACCGCCATGGAGAGCGAAGTGAGGGCGGTTAGTCCTCGATAGTCGACGCCGTCTGCATATTCGTAGTTGAGAGCGCGAGCGAACGACGAAGAA
>NZ_MPRL01000102.1:0-8203 GCF_002020875.1 Solemya pervernicosa gill symbiont
CTTCTTCGTCGTTCGCTCCCGCTCTCAACTACGAATAGGCAGACGGCGTCGACTATCGCGGACTAACCGCCTTCGCTTCGCTATCCATGGCGGTCAGCGCAAGTCAAACGGGCGATCACATTTGCGCCGGGAGATACTATCTTCAAGGCCGTCGTCGACCAGATCGCCGAAGCCTCCCGAAAACCGGAGTTCGATGCCTCCCCCTACGAACTCGCGATTGCCACATCCCGGTCCTCGCAGAAGATCCACGGTCCGTATCAGGATGTTCTCACCTGGGCTCGTCAAATCGGCGATGCAGCCACGTTCGTGGCTCGTATCGAACGAAAAGGATCGGCGAATGACGACATGCGGCGCATTGTGCGCACGTTCAAGACGCATTTGGGAAATGCCGACGTTTCGACCGATGACGAGAATGTCTGGCGGCTTCTGCGTCGCCTTCATATCCTCATCTTTGATTTCACGGCCCCCGGTTCGGCTTCAAGGGACTTGGCGCTTGAGCGTGCCGTCTCCGTGTTGCATAGCGACGACGCGTCACGCGGAACCGAACTGTGGTCTGTTCTGATTGATTCAGCGATCGAGACCGCCGCCAGCGGAGGTGATCGTAACCGCGAGACCCTTGCGAGCGAACTCGGCCGAAAATCCTTCAGGTTATCTGGAGAACGCCGCTTTAGCTCAGCGCGTGCCGCCATTGCGGAAGCATCGCGGCACGCTCTTGACGACATACACGACCGCGTCGGCGATGCGATGCTCACGCGGCATGCTCAGGTCGCCGAGGTTCGAGAAGCACTCGAACGCGGGCGCTACGTCGAGATACGCGGTGACACCGGTGTTGGAAAGTCCGGGGTACTGAAGCATTTCGCACGGCAAACCCAAGACGAAACGCAGGTACTCGTATTGAGTCCGACTCGAACGCTTCCTGGTGGCTGGCTAGCCATGCGCGGAACTCTCGGCTTCGACGGGTCCGCTCGGGAGCTGCTCTCGGATATGGCGGGCAACGGCGCAGCAATAGTCTTTATCGATAACCTGGACTTCTTTGCCGAAGATAAACGAACGACAGTACGGGACCTTGTTCGCGAAGCCGCGGAGATACCTGGCGTATCCGTGATTGCAACGGTGCGGCGCGATTTCGGCAAAGATGAACAGAACTGGCTGCCGAAGGAAGCACTTTCTCGCCTGGGAAGTGCGACCCCAGTCGTAATCCAAGAGCTGGGAGATGTAGAGGTAGACGAATTGCGCTCGCTGGCTCCCGGTCTAATCTCATTGCTCACCGAATCACACCCTGCACGCGATGTGACACGAAACCTCTTCCGGCTGGATCGCCTTGCAAGCCTCGGCGGCGACGAACCCGTGCCGCGAACTGAATTCGAGATGGCGCGGCAATGGTGGCTGCCTGCCGACGGTCATCAGGATACCACGCACCGAGAGCGCCGCCGGCTGCTAAAGAAGCTTGCCGAATGGGCTATCTCTCAAGTGGAGCCATTCGACGTGAGCGACGAGCCCGCGCCGGTCGTCGATGCACTGGTTGCCAGCGAGACACTGCGTGACCTTGACGGCGATAAGGTTACTTTCCGTCACGATGTACTGCGTGAATGGGCGATTGCGAACCTGCTGTACGATGATCTGTCGTTGATCGATACGCTACCCCTGCAATATCCTGCGCCGTCGGCGCTCGCGCGGGGCACCGAGCTCGCGGCACGTGCAACCCTTGAGTTTGCCGCTGACAGCGCGGGCTGGCAATCATTGCTCGAATCGCTCAGCCGAGACGGCATTCACGGCTCGTGGCGCCGTGCCGCGTTGCTTGCGCTCGTGCGTTCCGAGCGTGCTGAAGACCTGCTGCAATCCACCTCGCCACATCTCTTTTCGGATAACGCGCGCGTTCTTCGTGAGCTTCTGCGGACAGTCATTGCTGTTGAGGTGCAAGCGGCCAACCCTCAGTTGACGGCTCTGGGGCTTGATCCCGGTATGATACCGGCAGGTCTCAGTTTTCCGATCAGCCCTTCGTGGCTTCGCCTGATCGGCTGGCTGCTTGCGCTTGGCGACGCACTTCCCAACGCAGCGATTCCTGATGTCATGGACCTTTACACGACGTGGTCGAGCGGGATGCTCGGCCAGGACTTCCTCACACCCTCGATCTTGCATTCTCTTTATCGCTGGCTGACAGAGATCGAATCTGCCCGCGAGGGCAGAACGTTCAAAGACTTTCGCACACCGTTCGGCGGCGAGATCGAGGATGAGCAGCTTCGCACGCTGGAGTCCGAACTTCGAGCCTATTTTCTAGTGTTCAGCAATCGCGTTCCGGAACTCGCCGCGCAGTATCTTCGGGAACTGGGACAGCGCCGCCATAGCAAGGAAGCAAAATTTGGCGTTGTTCAGTCCAGTGGAACGCTTGCGCAAGCAGCGCCGCATGAACTCGCTGACCTGTCACTGGCAACACTCATCCCGGAACCTGATCCTGACGACAAACAATTACGCGAAGAATACCGAAGGCCTTTCGACTGGCACGATAGCAAGCTCCTTCCAGCATCCCCGGCGCAGGGACCATTCTTCGCGCTGTTAACGCACGCTCCGGCGGACGGGAAGAGAGTTGTGGACCGGCTCGTAGAGCGCGCCGTCTCCTTTTATACCGAGGGACAAGATCCTGGCGACAACGCAATTGATATAGAATTTAACGGTGACGTGCGTCGCTTTCCCTGGATACGCACCTATACATGGTCGCGGGAGGGCGGGGGTAACTACTGCCTGTCTTCAGCGCTCATGGCGCTCGAAGCATGGGCACATCACAGGATCGAAGCCGGGGAGGAATTCGAGACTGTGCTTGCCGACGTACTCGGCCCAACGGGCTCGCCGGCCGCCTACTTACTTGTTGCCGTCGATCTCATACTCTCGCACTGGCCGAAATCCCGCGAGGCCGCAATACCGTTTCTTGCGAGCCCCGAACTCCTGTGTATCGATCGTCAGCGTCTCGCCCACGACGACTTCGAGATTCCTGACATTTTCGGCATCAAGGATCTACAAAAGGAACCCAAGGGAACAGTCGATCTGGACAGCCTGAAGAAGCGTCCCTCAAGGCGTGCATCCCTTGACAACTCGCTCCGGCATTACGCGGTCTTCGACCCTCCGGAACAAAGGGAGAAACTTGCCGGGCTTCTACGCAAGTCCGCAGAACATCTCGGCCAGCCTGAGGCAGCTTCCGACTTCGGCGATCCGGCACTAATGGCCGTACATGCTCTGAATCAGATTGATCCGGCCAACTGGACAGAAATACAGGTAGAGCTTGAGGACGGATCAGTCGGAACCGGACATCAGTATGTCCCGCCACCAGCTGAGGCCGCGCATTTCGCCGCATTCGAAGAGACCGTCAGGAACAACACCAAAACGGCGAACATGCAGGCGTATCTGGGACTTATTCTCGATAAACCGACACGATCATCGCCGGAAGCCGCTGCTGCGGCCGTACATTGGGCGCAGGACAACGAGTCTGTCCCCGAGGATGGTGAAGAAGACGCAGTATGGATGCATGAGCAGGCGATTCTAGCGGCTGCGATGAGTGCGATGCGTGACGGGGACGACACGCTGAGGCGGGAGAGCGCCAAATGGGCGCAGGGTGTTTTCACGCAAGCCCTTTCGCAAGAAGAGGACCACGTGCATCGGGTTCGTGGCGGGATACGCTTTAACCCGCCTGCCATTGCCTTCGTCGGCATGGTTCATGCCGTGAAGCACCGCGTCACGACACTGAAGCTCCGGGATCTGCTCGACACCGCGGCCAGCGGTAACCCGGCCGTCGCACATGGGCTTCGTGCGTCTACCGCTGCGGTCGCAGACATCGACGAACGCCTGCCGCGCGCCTTGGTGCGTTGTGCCTTCGCATCGTGCGTTCGGCCGAATACGCGCTGTGATACACCGGAGGGCGAAGCCGAAGAATTATCGAAGCGCCAACGCGAACGCATGGACGGCGTCCTCCAAGCCGAAGCGGACTGGCTCGCCGGCACAGGCGATGAGCCCGACTGGCCAGATTTTCCACTGAAGATGAAGCGAACTCGCCGTGTCTTTCGATTACCCGGCGGTCGGGCGGAAGCTTCACCACCCGTATCGGAACAAATGCCGGCCGACATATATGTTGACCACCAGTCTGCGGCACTCTGGTTAAATGGAATCAGCAGCCTGTTTGACGTGACGGCAAATCCCTGGCTGTGCGAGATTGCAGTCCGCTACATGTCATGGACTGCAGGTGCAAACGGTGCGAGTCTGGAAGCGCATGAAGACGTCACCAACACACCTCATGAGTGGAACAATGCGCTCCTACAATTGATCGCGATTTCTCTGCCGGGCATGACTATGCCTGAAATACGCCAGCAATTCGTAGAGCCTATATGCTCTCTCCCCGATGAGCCATTTTTCGATATTCTCGCGCTGCTTCTGAGAAGAATTGACGAGGTGTACTTCAACGATACCATCCTCGACGAATCCATCGCACTGGAGTTGCATGCCGCATTCGCGGACAGAATGATGCAGGCAAGCGGCTGGTGTTATCTCGCCGGAAAACGAAGCGCGTCAGTGGAGCTTCACATCAGCCCCGCTATCAGCACTCTGTTTTTCGGTGAGAGTGGCTTCACCGTACAGCCCAGGAGCTACCTGCTACCCAAGGCTGTAGACCGCCTCGGCCCGTTCTTGCCAGTGCTCAGCAAGCTCATTTACAGCGCTCCATCCCTTCCAGTTGCCACTGCCACAGTTAACCTACTGGAGGTATCTCCCAGACCCCAGCATCTAGCCTTCGCCATCAATGCCACCAAGACGTGGCTGGAAGCCTTTCCAGATGACAGCGACTTCTGGGTCGATTATGGAATCGGGCGTCGGATATGCGCTTGGCTCGAAGCTGTATTGTATCAAGACTCCGATCTTCTCACGTCCACAAGCCCCCTGCGCAACGATGTTGTTCGAACCCTATCCGCCCTGGTCAGTCTCGGTATTGCTGAGGCCCACCGCCTTGAAGAGGCCATGACTGCCACGTCCGCAAAAAGCTCGAAGGAAAATTAATGCACTAGCCCCTTAAATACCCTAAGGCCCGACAATCTATTCGATATGCCCTCTCTCAATTCGAGACAGCCTAAACTTAGTTGAGCTTGAGCATCCGCGAAGGTCCAGTTCTGGCCAAATCTGCTTTGAATCATCACGCACCATTATATCCAGCTTACTAACTCGCTAAACGATTAAAGGAAAAATCATAGCAATTAGCTGTTAGGTGAGCTTCCGAGTCGAAGCGGACGTTGTATCACATTTAAGAAAATTACATCTATTAACCCAGAGTGGTCGTGTGCATAGCGCAATCTGTCAGGTATTGCTACAACTGAGCTAATATCATCGCGCGTGAAGCCCCCCTTCAGACCTGACGTAACAGTAGAGAGCACAAATGAAAGTACTCTCTCACACTTTACTGTAACCTGTGACAAAGATATCGTCTGGAGCATCTTGCCCTAGGAGGTTTTTTTCCGGACTATGTTCCGCTTCTCGATTGACCTCTTTCTGACATCCCTGAAGAGAGATTCATAGTGCTTTCACTTAGTGCATCGCATCCTAGAAGATATTCGAGCATCCATGCAGGCTTTTGAAATAATCAAACAACGCCAGAATTCTTCCTCAGACTCAGCGTCACACATTTGATCAAACCAACGCTTAGCCCTAGGGGAGTCGCTATTTTTGCGAGAGTTTGTTTTGGGCATCCAAGCCCAAGCAAACAGCAAAAACTTCACGCGACCGTTTATGCCTGCGGCGCCCCGACTTCATGTGCAACCTTTGCCTTTATTGCTGCTTTGCCTGTAATTCCTGCGTCGTTCAAGTAATCCTCTATAACATCAATAAATTGTAGTGACTGCACAGAGAAACCAGCAACAGTGATCGCGTACGCTTGATCTAGAGTCGATGAGTTATTAGCGCGCTCTTCGACAAATGCCTTAATGAATTTTTCGGCTCCAAACCGTTCTGCAGCGTTCACCTCACGGCATAGAGCCTCATCATTTATGGAACTGAGCAGGCGTTGACACCAAAGTTCACTCATAGGCACTGATGGCGCGCTTGCCCAAATCGCTTGATGTTCAAGCGTGAGATCATCCCCTAGTGCATAGGTTACAAAACCTTGCGTATTTATAGCCTGCTTGAAAAGAGTCACTGCCCTCTCCGGCATGTCTTTAGAAACGAGATTTGCGACAACAAACATGAAGTTCTTTAGCCACATACTGTCAGTGCTACTCGCCTGTTTCAGAGCTTCGAGTATCTGAGACATAATCATAGGTTCTGCTTCGACGATCATTCTTAAGTCGCTAATAGTCACATGCTCGACAAAGAGCCGCGCATCTGACGCCTCCAATCTCTTGAAGAAGGTATCAGAGATCTCATGTAGGCACTTTTGTCTCATGTCAAAATCGTCTGCCATTCTAGACATTTGCTTAATCGCTTTATGATGAGGAAAACGCCCATAGTCACGACATAATTCATCGAGAGAAAGAATTGGATATGAAGCCGTCTCTATCGTTGAGAGTGTAATATCTACAGCAGGAAGAATCTGATTCTTGGTCACTCCTATTGCGCTGTTTAGGAGGAATAGAAAACGGGAAGCTAATTTCTTGGTTACTTCCTCACCAACGTGGTTCGCAGCGGGTAACCACATTTCTAGTTTTATCCTTTTAAGCATCTCATCAAAATCCAGCTCTTTGTTAGCACAAGCTTTGACTAGAAGGAAGGAGCCAAACCACTTCTCATAAGTACTCGTATCAGCGTCATGTGCAGACCAATCGCTTTGGACATGCGCGTCTCTGAACACCTTTAAATTATTATGTATAGCTAGATCGAAACAAATTGCCCGAAGCTTTGATGATTTCGCTTCACGGAAGTGCAATATAAGGGATTCCAATTCTAATGTTATTGGCGTATTTCCGTACCGTGAGGCTACCAGCGCACCGTATGCGGCAGCGTAGTCGCTCTCCTCAACTGCAGCTTGTAGTACGTCTAAGATGCTCCCGCTTAGCTGTTGTTTCAGGCTGGGAATAACATTTAAAAGGCAGTCTGATCCGAAAGACGGATTAATTAAGCAGTTGAGCTGTTCGGATGGTGTCAGACAAGGTGCGATATACTCGAACAGAAACATCCGGAGAATATCTTGCTCGCGCTCTGGAAGTGCATTGACCATATCGGCATCAACCATCCGAGCAATTATGTTGGTTGCTAGGCCGGGAGTTATCAAGGGCGCATATTCGAGACCATTAAAGATCAGTTGTCGCAATGGAAGACCGGTACGACTAAGCAAATCAGCCAATAGTTGCCGAGTTTTCTTCACTGCAGTATTTGGTTCAAATCGACAAGCGAATGGCAGGAAGTCCCGGTAGAGGTAGTCCTCTCTGCTTTGCCCCATCGCTTGCATCATATTGCCTTGATTGATGGCACTAAATTCTCGTAATCCTTCGTCCATATCGATGGGACGGTATAAATCTGGATCAGCGACACGTGATTGGCGCCACTCATTAGGTGATGGTGGCTTCCAATTCTGCCAGTCACCTCGCAGTTTCTCGGCTATTTCTACGGCTTTTGTTGCATCAATATCCACCGTATTGAAGGTTGTCAATTGTTGGAATGCGTTGCGGGCAGACCAACTGTTCTGATCAAGAGAGAGGCCGATGCCCAGAGCAACAAAACTATTAACAAATCCTGTGAGAGGGTGGCCAGCAAGAAGTTTTAGCGCCAGGGTGAAGAGGCTATCAGTATCTCCAGCAACCTCCGTCATCTGGTCTAGGATGCTCTTCTCGTAAGGAGAGAGCGATGCAAGAACGGTCTGAATGCCCTTCTGCGTCATTTTTAGCCGTTTAAGGTCTTGCTCTTTATCTACCTTCGGATACCGGTTTGTCTGGTCTCTTGCGTCTTTATTGTAATAATTTAGCCAGCTCTTAATAAAAGTCTCGGCCACAGGCCACCCTGCTTCGGTGGCAGCGATCTCAAACGCAGCATGGATGAACCAGTTTTGATTCAGGCGCTGCCCTCTTTCGAGAGTAAATGCTGCTAGTGAGCTGAAAAGCTCAGCGGGCTGACTCCTTGTAATCTCGACGAATTCGTCGAAACGCCCGCTGACCGCCATGGATAGCGAAGCGAAGGCGGTTAGTCCGCGATAGTCGACGCCGTCTGCCTATTCGTAGTTGAGAGCGCGAGCGAACGACGAAGA
>NZ_MPRL01000103.1:0-7650 GCF_002020875.1 Solemya pervernicosa gill symbiont
AGCGGCTTTATGTCGGCGTAGAGTCACTGAGGGAGTTGTGTAGAGCCGCGAAGAGGTGATTACGCAACGTACGCAGGACGGTCGGGGCGCCGCAGGCATGAACGGTCGCGTGAAGTTTTTGCTGTTTGCTTGGGCTTGGATGCCCAAAACAAACTTTCGCAAAAATAGCGACTCCCCGGTAGTTCATCTGGCAACTTTATAAATTCTTCATAGTGGTGTGTTCCATATCTTTTCATGACGGTCAGCAATGGATTATCCTAACCATCAATGTATTGGAGAATCCTACTTCTGAGCACCTTGATTTTCATACGGGATTAATATTGTGCCTAGCCCATCCAAAATAATGGCTAAATCACCATCGTCACTTCTGCACGCAGATGCTCCGTTCGTAGTCAATCCACAGCCCCCATTCTTAGGCGAAGCAATAGGTATGCCTTCAAAAACTGTTCGCGCACCGACGTTACTTTGATTTATTGAAACCTTATCATCATTAATCGCTGCAAATGTTGTTCTCATCACCCCATCTTGGGTGGAAAGCATTAATTTATCTAGCTGTTTCCGCGACCCACTAAAGTAATCCATGTGGTTGTATCTTGATGGAAGATTGTCCTGGACAAGACGCGGATTATAAACATAAAGGTATGGAATAGATTGCCCACCCCCGTAGTAATCTCGGCTAGAAAATCCTTGAATAACAAAGTCACCTCCCATGAAGCTAGCCAGCATCCCTCTATTTAACGCGGACTTCTTCTCCTCATCCAAGCCATGGTTATCACCGCCGACACTCATCTTACGCACGATAACATTGTCTTTATCTAGCGAAACTGAACCATCTGCATACGTGCGATGTAGGGCAAAAATAATCTGATCATTGGCGGTATCAAAAGTGGCCATCAACGTAGGAACAGAAACCTCTTATCAGATACCTGATCGTATGCGCGATACGACACGACATCTACTATACTTCGTTGGACAGTATCATTGCGGCCAATTTCTAGTTCAGATGCTGGATATACGGGTTTAGATAGGATATTAATCCCCCAATAACCTCCATTTTGGGCAGATGACATGTTGTCGTAATTCTTTCCAATATGAAATGGAAGTATTATCGAATTGCTAGTCTTCCCTTCACCATATGCCAGCTTAGCGTCCATAGTCCACGTACCACGATCTGGCAATTTTGTTTTCACGTTGTCAGCATGCCAAAATGCGGACATACAATGAATTCAAGTTCTGTTGAATGCCATTCTTTACAGATAAAGCATGGCCACACACATCAACATCAGCAGCTCCCGGTCCAGAAACACGCTCGCCTGGCTTACAGGCATATATAGACATCCTGTCAAGGTGTCTCTTAGAAAGAACTGGTTTCGTAGAAGGGTTATAGGGCATGAAAGAAGCTAAATTGAGACAACTCTTATCATATTTTCTTAGTATGCAGGTCACTTCGCCATCAGGGCCGTGCGTATAGTTGGTCAAATAATGCTGAGAATCTAATTCCATCAATCCCCAGCCAGCTCCAGACGGGGTCGCAGAAAAGAAACGTTTTTGTAGATATATTTCGCCACACCAATCCATTTCACGACTAACGGAAGGTACTTGTCCGAATGGGAAATAGGTCTTTTGTGGTCCACATACAAGAGCCTTTAGATTCTTGTCATATTCTATCTCCGATACATCGTGGTCCTTTGCAGATAGACACTTCTTTCCATCGAAGGACGCACAGGCGATCTCACCATTCGCGCCGTACTCCATAGAAGCAATAATCTCGCGTATTTCACCCGTGTAAATGTCGTAAAACTCCATCTTACTCCAAGACTTCCAGCTATCTCCAATTTCGCGCCGTTTCCTCAGATATTGGCACGGACCTACAGATAACTTATTTAGCGCATCGCCAGATAGATTTTCACAAAGAACGTGCTTTAATAATGATGGGTTTTCAGAGAAGTTACTTAGAGTGTACCCCTGCGCGCACTCTTTACCATCTATGCTGGCACAGGCCACCTGTCCGTCAATATTCAGAGAGCCAACAATAGAGTCAGCTATCAGAATGCTATCAGCCTTATACTCACGCCAAGTGTTTCCATCTGGCCCAACCCATGACGCATAAATTCTAATACCCGAACATAGCCTGACTAGCTTACTTCCAGACACCCTCAAAACTTCCCAATCTGCTACTAGTTAGTAGCAGCCTTCATGTCGACACATCGTTCGCCCGCGCTCTCAACTACGAATATGCAGACGGCGCCTGACAATCGTTGGACAAATGCATTGCTTCGCCATCCATGGCGCTCAGAGATTGTTTTCATCCTGCATTAGACGGTCTTTCTCTGTTAGATAGGAAATTATACAGCAATTTGAAAACTATTTATACGGCTGTTTGAAAGCTATATCTTTGTTAACCATTACGTTAAATCGATAGCCAGGACGGATTTCAATCGTGGGCTGAATCTTCAGGTTTTTGCGGGTCATTTCCGCTGATACTTCCCCAATTTGCTGACCCAGTGCAGCAGAAAGGGCTGCGCTTGAACTTTCATCATCATTGATGTTTGTATTGTCAGGCTGTGACAGTTGAGCGCCGGCAGAAACAAACGACATTAAGATAGCTGAACCAAAGACCTGAAAATAATGGTTATCAACCTGATCCTCAAAACCAGCATAGCCTTCCTGGTCAGATCCCGACATACCTGACAGCTCTATACTGGAAGCATCAGGGAAAATAAGTCTATTCCAGACTACCAAAACACGCTTTTGATAAAAAGCCACTCGGCTATCATAACGGCCAACCAATTTACTACCTTGTGGAATCATCAGATGATCACCGGAGTCAGTGTTATAAACATTCTGAGACACCTGCGCCGACAGCTGGCCTGGTAAATCACTGTTAATACCAGTGATCATTAAAGCTGGAATAACAGTTCCTGCTTTTATCTCAAATGGGCTTAACGGTGGGCGCCTTACGTGAGCCAGGTAAGGACCATTTCCGGAGGTGTTTGAATTCAGAAATTTCTCTTTATGAGCTTGCTTGTTCTGATCTTCAGAAGCGGTTGTTGCGACAGGAAGTTCAGCAATAGGATTAGAACTTCTACCAAAGTTGTTAGATACTCTAGATGATGATGCTGAACCACCATGATTGGCAATACTTGCAGCGAAGCCCTTGATTTCAGAATCTTCTCTCAGGGCAGCCATATATTTATCTGTTTGAAGGCGTTGAATGCGGATACTTTCACGCTTTAGCTCTGGTGAAAGCTGGGACTTCCTAATCCTGGCTGGTGGTTCCCGTTTTCGCCGTTTCTGAGCAGCCGCAGGTTGCGCGATTTTCTGAGCAGCCTCAGGCTGTGCCTGTTTACGAGGTTCAACCTTTGTCTTTGGATGTTTCGCCGACCCTGCCAGAGCATCAGGAATCACACCATCAGGAGCATTGTCTAGAATATCCTGTAGGCCTTGCCAAGAATTCACTACTTGAAATTCTTGAACTGATGCTACTTCACGCTGATTTTCTGCTCGTTGATTTACGGTATAAATCAGACCAAACATGAAAACGAGAACCATAGAACCAACAATGATGATTGGCACCTTGTTGAGCCGTTTAACGGCTTCCAGCTCTCCCTTGAGCGACAGTCCAGCATGGTTGGTATCTGCATTTGACAGATCTTCGGTTTCCTTACTCATTTCTACCAGCATTCATTTCAGTGAAAGGTGTCTTTGCCTGAAGGTCCAAGACACCTTTTTTGTAGACTCGATTAGCCTGGAACCCATCTGACGCTTGAACGACTAACAAAACATGATCAGCAGCGTAATGCTTAACTTCATAGCGAAACGTTGTAAAATCTGGAACAACTTCACCTTCGATTTCCATGGATTCCTTGCCTTTCTTTTCTAATGGGGTCTTAACACCGTAGCCTTTAGCCCTCAGCTGGTGTTCTAGTTCTGCACCAAAGGTGCCTTTATCTTGTTCAAGTGAAATCAGCGTTTTGGCCGGTGGGTAATTCGCTTCGATACGGCCAACGGCATCATGAGTAAGTTTATGAATTTGTGCTTCTGAAAGCGTCAGATCCTGATCTTGGTACGAGTTGAACCCAGTTGTTGAAGCACACCCCGTTAGAAGTGCAAAAAGGTAAACAATAGCTGACTGTTTCATTGCTCAGTTCTATCAATAACAATCTTTATTTGGCTGCTGCCAACACCGGCAATTAGCTCTGCACGATCAAAGATGTAATCGATAATGTATCGATCACCCTTCAGACGGTAGTTAACAATCTCTTCGTCACCATCTGCCCCCAGAACCAGTAGCGCTGGCGCCTCTGTCTGAGCCATTTCTTTAGGCATCTGAATGATTGTCTTAACGCCATTATTGTATACACGAACCGGCTTCCAGCGAGCATCACCTGTAATGGAATACTCGAAATCCAGGTCAGTTAGGCTTTCCCTTGTTCCCTGTATCATTTGGTGTTCTGTCTTCTGAGCTGTTATTAGAGCTTCCCATTGCGCTTGCGTTTCTTCCGGATAATCGAAGCCAACGTAAGGCATAAATTCCTCCTTACGAGATTTCAGGTTCATGTGATACGTGCGGCGATCCGTAGTGATAACTAACGTAGTCTCCAAGCCTATATTAGTAGGCTTAATGATTGCATGCGCTGTCTGGTATCCTTTCGGGCCAGAAACAGCAGGTGATACCTTCCAGCGGATCCTATCGCCAAGATGCACGTTGTATATTTTCTCACCTGATTGGAGCTCTACATCACACGCATGTAAAGGCGCACAGATAATAGTTGGCATAGAGCGTCCAAACAGAAAGATCAGTTTGCCGTAGTCTCCCATAACCGGGAGGTCTTCGCTGTTATATATCCAGCGGTAGGCCATTTTAGCCGTTTTCGATTCCTTGCTGTTCAATGCAACGTCCTTTCCGCCCATAACCAGATCTCTCTGAACAACTTCTTCCTGATTACCAGCTGACACTTGAGTTGCCAAAAGAGCGGTCAGAAAAATAGACATTTTTATTTTCATATTTATGCTCTCCATAAAACGATTAATACTGCTGTGACCAGCTGATGCTTTGGACGTAGATACCAAGAGGATTTTCCATAATAGTTGATTCATCTATTGGCTGCTTTACTAAGATAGTTACAGCCCCTTTCATTCGGCGTTCTCCAATAGTTTCACCAGAGCGTCCACGGATCTTCTCAGTCCATTCAACTTGCCACATATTTTCTGTGGTCTGGATGATGGAGCGAATAGTAACACTCACAGTTTCCTTTGCAGCCCGTTTAAATGGGTTGTGCTGAGTATCGTTTAGATGCTCGTTCATACTCTTGTGTGATGGGCTGGTACTAGATATATGTGCGTAAACCCTAAATATCACTTGCTTCTGGGCTGCACCGTCAGCAATCACTGAGAAGGCGTCAGTGAAGAAGGAAGCCAGCTCTGCTTTTATAACTCGCGGATCTGCTTTAGAGGCTATATCAGCACGACCTACTGTGACAGGGCGACCAATTTCATCAACCACTACCACATAAGGGATATGTTTTGACTGAGAGCCTATATAAACCACGCCAACAACAGAAATGGCAGCTATCAGAAGGCAAACACTGGCAAAGACCCAAGCTCGGCTTTTACTACTGGCGAGAGAACCGTAACGCTCGTTCCATTCTAAGCGCGCAGCAAGATAAGGATTTAGTTCCTTAGGTTCCGTCTGATTGTCATTTTTCGAAAACACCATAACTTGTTAATCCTCGTCATCATTCAGGGGTGAAATGTATTCCGAGTCTTCTTCTGAAGAAACTGAATCATCACCAGATGTATCGCTAGAGACGTCATCATCAACAATAGAAAAGAAATCAGACTCCATAAAGTCTTCCGTTCTAGCACTGTCCAAACCGTGCTGATATTGGAGGTTTCCGGTTAACTTTCCGCCCAAATCTGAAGCAGAAGAACTTACCAAATTACTAACGGTTTGGGTGACCATCTGGGTGCTGGTGGCGCCTTGGGCAGGTACCAGCTTAGAGGCTTCATTAACAGCCATTCCTGCGCCAGCTGTAGCTTGTGCCCCGGCCGCCGTACCACCAACACCACCAACACCACCAACACCACCAACACCACCAACACCAACACCACCAACACCACCTGCCGCACCTAAGAATGCAGATGCTGCACCGCCCGGAGTCAGGCCGCTGCCAAAGGATGAACCATTAATTAAAGCTGCTCCAATACTAGGTAGGCGGGACACCAGAATTGCAATCACAACAGAAGCAATCAGCATTGTTAGTGTTTGCATGTTATTTGCTTCGTAATCTGCGCCCCACTGGAACAGGATTCCCCAAGCAACAGCAATCAGGAATTGCATGATCATCAGCTTCACACCCACTGATAACCCATATTTAAAATAATCAACGGCGAAGTTGTTTGTAAAGCGGGAAGCGCCGAAGCCTAATAAAATTATGCCGCCAGTCAGTACCAAGTAACTCTCAGCCAGTATCAGAACCATTTCTGCAGCGATGACTGCAAAGGCAACCATGATGATTACAGCTGGGAAAATCATGCTCCATGAGGAAGGAGTAGCACCGGTTCCAGACATAAGCCGGTCACCCACAATCAAAGCAAGCTCTATAATATCTGAAGGCAAGAGGTTCTGCATTACACCAGACACTACAGCCGCATCTGTCCCAATTTGTCGCATACTGCCAACGATAGCTGTAACCCAGCTGAACCCATTCACAACCAGCCCCCAGAAGAAGCCAATAACCAGGAAGGTTCTAACAATCGTTCCTAGAGCATTACCGAGATCTTCTTTACCTAGTCCTAATGTAATGCCGACCCACGTTAGCTCTATTACAGCAAGAATCCAGAACAGGCGGGAAGCATAGTTTGTGATCATGGCTTCCCATTTGGGAGCTTCCGTTCTGAAGTTACCCACAACACCGTCTAACAAGTTGTTTTCACTGATAGCCGCAGTTGCATCAACAGATATAGTTAATGCAATCAAACTGAGAACGAGAATACTAAGCAGAGAAAGATACTTACCCATTGTTATAACCTAGTGACATAGTTAGATAACACAGTGATTAGTTCCTGATTCCTGTTTTTTTATGGGTGCTTCAACCGCTGCGCTCAGTTGAGTTTTGCTCTCCCCCAGTTGGGGTAACTTTTGGGTTCGGGGAGTCGCTATTTTTGCGGAAGCTTGTTTTGGGCATCCAAGCCCAAGCAAACAGCAAAGACTTAACGCGACCGTTTATGCCTGCGGCGCCCCGACCGTCCTGCGTACGTTGCGTAATCACCTCTTCGCGGCTCTACACAACTTCCTCACTGACTCTACGCCGACATAAAGCCGCTGCTGCATCTTCTTCGTCGTTCGCTCGCGCTCTCAACTACGAATAGGCAGACGGCGTCGACTATCGCTGACTAACCGCCTTCGCTTCGCTATCCATGGCGGTCAGCGACTGAAAAATTCCTTAGCAGAAGTATATCGCGCTTACATGCATCTGGTTGAAAGCTACCGTGAGGATCAGGTAATTGACGACGCCATTAGAAAACTAATCCTAGACCAAGCGCGCATACTCGGGGAGTCGCTATTTTTGCGGAAGCTTGTTTTGGGCGTCCAAGCCCAAGCAAGCGGCAAATACTTAACGCGACCGTTTATGCCTACGGCGCCCC
>NZ_MPRL01000104.1:0-5517 GCF_002020875.1 Solemya pervernicosa gill symbiont
GTCGGGGCGCCGTAGGCATAAACGGTCGCGTTAAGTATTTGCCGCTTGCTTGGGCTTGGATGCCCAAAACATGCTTCCGCAAAAATAGCGACTCCCCGAGACATCCTCGACATATCCAAGATTGAGGCCGGTCGTCTGCAACTGGAGAGCACCGATTTTCACATCTCGGCGATTATTGACAACATCGTCTCACTGATTAGCGATTCAGCCGAGGCAAAGGGATTGAGTGTTGTGGCGGAGTGCGATGATGCGCCCGTCTGGTTGAGGGGCGACCCCACTCGGCTACGCCAGGCCCTGCTCAACTACGCCGGCAACGCCGTTAAATTTACCGAGCATGGCAATATCACCCTGCGCGCCAAGCTGCTGGAAGAGGAGCGTGACACGCTGACTATACGTTTTGAGGTCGAGGACAGCGGTATTGGTATTGCCGCTAGCAAGTTGACCAAGCTATTCCAGGTCTTCGAGCAGGCTGATGCTTCGACCACTCGCAAGTACGGCGGCACCGGCCTCGGGCTAGTGATCACACAGCGCCTGGCTGAAATGATGGGTGGCGAGGTTGGTGTCGACAGTACACCGGGAAAGGGCAGCACGTTCTGGCTTACTGCACGGTTGGCGCGCGGTCATGGGGTCATGCCCAGCCCGGAGAATAGGCGTGAGCACAACGCAGAGGCACAATTGCATCTGCGCCATGCTGGCTCCCGAGTGTTGCTTGCTGAGGATAATGCCATCAACCGAGAAGTGGCTCTGGAGCTGCTGCATAGCGTTGGTCTGGAGGTCGACACGGCAGAGAACGGACTCGAGGCACTGGAGATGGCGCGTACCCACAGATACGACCTGATCTTGATGGATATCCAAATGCCTGAGATGGATGGTCTGGAGGCAACACGAGCGATTCGAGCCCTGCGGGAAGGGAGCATCCCCCCTATTCTGGCGATGACGGCAAACGCCTTCGACGACGATCGTCATGATTGTGAGTTGGCGGGTATGGACGATTTCGTCAGCAAGCCGGTGGAGCCGGAGGTTCTCTTTTCCACCCTGCTTAACTGGTTGCAGCAGAGTGAAATGTCAGCCGAATCAAACTCAAATCTGACCAGTAATAGTAAGGAGACTCCCGCCGTTGATCCAATATCCGAGTCAGAAGATTTATCACCACCCGATACTAATCTACCCACCATTGCAGGACTGGATACCTCTGTCGGTCTGACTGCTCTGCTCGGCAACCAGCCATCCTATTTAGGTTTCTTGCGGCGTTTCGCTATTGAGCACGGTGACGATATGGCTCGACTGCGAGAACATATTGCGAAGGAAGAGAATCAGGAGGCTCGGCGGCTTGCCCATTCATTGAGGGGGGTAGCGGGAACCCTGGGGGCAACAGAGGTGCAGCAACACGCTAAGGAGTTGGAAACAGCGATTAAAGAAGGGAGTGAGAGCGTTGAGATTGAGCGTCTAACCACTCTATTAGAGAGCAAAATGCAGCTATTGGCTGAGGCCATCCTTGCCTGCCTCCCTGAGGAGACCTCTCAGCCCTTCTCGGCCGAGGTTGATTGGATGGCCGTTAAACATCTTCTGAGCGATTTTAAACCTCTACTAGCAATGTCGGATGCCGATGCCAACATACTCTTCGAGGCGAATGCCGGTCTGCTTAAGAACGCCCTCGGTTCGCTGGGCAAGACACTTGAGAAACAGATCGATAGTTTCGAGTACCAGAAGGCATTGGTAACGGTAGAGCAGGTATGCCGGGAACACCCTGAATTGAGGAGCGGTGACAGTGGGCAATAGTCCCTGCTCAGGGCACAACCAATATCTCCTAACAGATTGATACCTATTTGTAGCTGACCGTCTTTTGTTTGGCTGTGCCGTTACCGCTGTACTCGGTCGTGGGTGCACCCGGTCCCGCGACGATGGTTACATCTGCGGCATAACCTTTCTTCTCACCATCCTGTGTTTTTTCTGAGAGGGTGAATTCAAAAATATTGTCACGATTGCTCATCATGTTGGCGTAGGTCCCCTCTGTCAGCTCGTTGAGATGAACAAAGGCGCTTCGATAGGGAGAGGCCTCATCGTTGTAGTTAGTGTTGAGCAGGTCTCCCCCATTGGGAACGAGGTAGAGAAGGAAGCCGAAGGCCTTATCATCAATCCACTTTGAAGCGATGCCTCTGACTTTGTGGTTTGTTTTACCCCATTGGTTGTTACCGCTCCGAGCATCGGTCATCGGCAGCAGGTTGGGTATCAGGTAGCCGTTGTGATAACTATCAGCCTGTTGGCGTAGCTGGTTGGAGATGTTCTTAAAGGCCAAAATTTCGACCCGGCAACCGTAGTCCTGCAGTGCGCTAACTACTCGGGAAAAGTCCCCGTCACCGGTAACTAGCAGAATGTAGTCGAGATGCTCGCCCTGGCGAAGAATGTCGACCGCCAGATCGAGATCGGCGTTGGCCTTGACCGAGACATTGCCCTCCTCGTCGGTATAACGCTTGACCTTTTTTGTGATTACCTTCCAGCCGTTGTTGCGAAGCGCCTGCTGGTAATCGGACTGCTTGTTCCGATAGTGCTGATCTTCGCGCGCACGCTCCTCGTCGTAGGCCATGTAGGTATTCATGCGCAGTACATCACCGCCTGTGCGTCGGGCAAACTCTCTCAACACGTCGTAACGCATGGAGTAGCCACCATTTAGCCTGACATTCTCTGCATCAACATAGATCCCAATTTTCATGAGTGTCCTTATTGGTTTGACGAGTATTCGGTAATGCGCTGGGATTGGCGAGGTGGCTTGTGGAGCCACGTATGTAAAACGCTGCCATTATAACGCTTTGGCCCTGCTATTCACTCCGATTCGCGCATTACACTGAACGTTTTTTGATCTCATATCATCCTGATTCACTATGAATCAGCGTTTTCACATGATGTTTTGTGCTAACAGCGGAGGATCAGCTATCTTCTACCTAACGCTTTTCAGTGAGAATTAATAGAATAGCCTCATATGCAGATACTCGACCGAATCAACAACCTGATTAAGATCGGCGTCGCTCTCTCGGCGGAGAAGGACCTGCCACGTCTACTAGAGATGATTCTGGTCGGTGCCAAGGCGATCACCAATGCCGATGGGGGAACGATCTACACCGTTCAGGACGATCAGACTCTGAAGATGGAGATCGTGCGAACCGATTCTCTCGATTTCGCCATGGGTGGTACGACGGGTACCGAGATCCCCTTCGAGCCGATTCCTATGTACGACCCGGATGGTAATCCGCTTGAACACATGGTGGTGACCTACTCGGTTCTCAATGACAGCACGGTCAATATTGCCGATGCCTATGAGACCAAGGGCTTCGATTTTTCCGGTACCCGCGAATTCGACCAGAAGACGGGTTACCGTTCCAGGTCATTTCTCACCGTACCGATGAAGAACCACGAATCAAAAATTATCGGTGTATTGCAGCTAATTAATGCCCAGGATGAAGAGAACGACGAGATCATCCCCTTCTCTTCCGAGTTACAGCAGCTAACCGAGGCGATTGCCTCGCAGGCGGCGATTGCACTGACCAATCGTCAACTGATCGATAGCCTTGAGCAGATGTTTGTCGCATTGATCCGTATGTTGGCGAAGGCGATCGATAAGAAGTCTCCTCATACGGGTAACCACAGTCGCCGGGTTCCGGTCATCACCATGATGTTGGCCAAAGCGGCCAGTTCCACAACCTCCGGACCGCTGAAAGATTTCAAAATGACCGATGCCGATATCCATGAGCTGGAGACGGCGGCTTGGCTGCACGACTGCGGTAAGGTCTCTACGCCTGAGTATGTCGTCGACAAGCGGACAAAGCTGGAGACGATCCACGATGCCATTCATGAGGTGGGTTGTCGCTTTGAAATATTGCGTCGCGATCTGGAGATAAAGCGCCTGCGTCAACTTGCTAAGGGTGGAGAATCAGCCGATCAGATCGATAGCGACTATCAACAACGATTGGCTGAACTTGATGATGAGCAGCAGTTCATCGAACGGGCTAATATCGGCGGTGAGTTCATGACGGATGAGGATCAGGCGCGTGTGCGAGAGATCGGCAAACGTGAGCTGATTATCAACGGAGAGCAACGCCCACTGCTCGATGAGCGTGAGCTCTACAACCTGACCATCGCGAAAGGGACACTGACACCCGAAGAGCGGGATGTCATCAACAAACACGTCTCACTGACCATCTCGATGCTGGAGTCGATCCCCTTCCCTAAACATCTCGAGCAGGTGCCGCTCTATGCGGGTGCCCACCACGAGAAGATCAATGGCAGCGGCTATCCCAGAGGTCTTTCAGGTGATCAACTACCGATTCAGGCACGCATTATGGCGATCGCCGATATCTTCGAGGCGCTAACTAACAAACGCCCCTACAAACCGGCAAAACAGCTCTCGGAGACGATGAAGATTCTAGGGTTTATGCGCAAAGATGGGGAGATAGACGGTGACCTGCTTGATCTCTTTATCGAGCAGAAGCTCTATCTGAAATATGCACATGAGTATCTCGATCCGGAGCAGATTGATGAGGTCGATCACGCTTTCATACCGGGATACTGCAAGTAAGAAAGATTAGATGAATTTTTCCTGTGAATTGTTGTGAGGTCGATCAGAAGTGATGCACAAACTTGAATGGATGAGAGCGGGGTATCGAAGACCAAGTTATTTCTTTAGTAATATTCCTATGAGGTATGCTCCAATAAATAGGGATAAGTGAGGTAGCATAAGATAATCCACTCAGAAATATTCTTTCTGGATTCCAAACAGGAACAGGGATAATCCGCTAATATTATTCCTAGAGAGTGTTCTCCATCAATCATCTCTTGATTGTTCCTGAATCTTCCAAAGAATCTACCTTCAGTTTTACCGGGTCGTAGTGTTTGACGCATTCGCCTTTCGGATCATTTTTGGCATAAAAAAACCACTCCAACATTTTCATCCAGTCAGACTGATCAACATTGAATACCATAACAACCTGTTTATCATCGAAGAAATAAGCAAAGTTGATCTTTCTCTCGCCATCAAATACTTCCATGATTAACTGATTGAATCCGTAGCACGACAAAATCTTGTTCTGGTTATCTTTAATGACATTATTGCTTGATTTGTCACTCATGAATTCGTTTGCGTTATAAAACTGTATTGTGCTGTATCTGCCGTAATTATATTCAACCAGTGGGTACTGGTGTGTATGTAATTCAAATTTTATATCCGAGATTGTTGATGAGGCGTTTAAGAAGAATTTGTTCGGTATGACTAGGTGTCCTTCAAATATGGATACATAGAAAACGCCATCTATTAGTTTGAATGAATCTTTCGAGTTCTTGTTGCTTCCTGCAATGGAGGTGGCTGGTAATACCGCTATTGCAAAAAGCAACCAAAAGGGTCGGACTCGATTGAAATAATACGAGAACTCATCCGCTGACCGCCATGGATAGCGAAGCGAAGGCGGTTAGTCCGCGATAGTCGACGCCGTCTGCATATTCGTAGTTGAGAGCGCGAGCGAACGACGA
>NZ_MPRL01000105.1:0-5429 GCF_002020875.1 Solemya pervernicosa gill symbiont
GGTCGGGGCGCCGTAGGCATAAACGGTCGCGTTAAGTTTTTGCTGTTTGCTTGGGCTTGGATGCCCAAAACAAACTTTCGCAAAAATAGCGACTCCCCGATAAGTAAGGTGTTTTTTACTTCTTCTCTTCGAACTGCTTACGCATGGCGGCAATACGCTCTTCGTGTGCCTTCTTCTGCGCATCCATCATCTCTTTCATGCGCTGAGCCATCGCCTCGGCCTCTTTTTTCTGTGCCTCATAGGCTGCGTTCTGCTGCTCCATAATCTGCTTGCTCTGCTCAACAGCCGCCTTCTGCTGTGCATCGACCTGCTCCTGAGTCATTGCCTGAGGTGCGGTGTAGGGAGCTGCTGCATAGGGTGCGTAGCCGTAAGGGGCATAGCCGTAGGGGGCGTAACCGTTATAACTATTCCAGCCGTTGTTGCCGTTATAACCGTTGTAGCCACTGCCGTAGCCGTTACCACGAGCACTGCCGCTCATGCTGAAGTTGAAGCTGCCGTCGACGGCGCCGTCACCGCTTCCATTACCCCAGCCGTTATTGTTCCAGTTGTTGTTATTCCAACCGTTGTTACCCCAGCCGTTATTGTAAGGACCACCCCCCCACGCCTGTGAGGCGGTGGTCAGACCCAGAAGAATTGCTGCGATTGCGTATTTATTTAGTTTCATAGTGAGACTCCTTAAATGTTGGTGTTGGTTGTAGGTTGCTTGCTTGGCCTTCAGGCGATGCAGTGGGCTCACCATCCCCTGCCTCATCCCGAATTGTATATAAGTATATTAGTGGAATCTGACTGCGGCAAGTTTTCGGTTTTCGTTTTAAATCAATTTGTTACCTGACTGGCTGATGGCGTGCATTGCTATCTATTAGATTGTTAATGGGAAAGTAAGGGTTGGTGGCGGTAATATCTGTTTTGTCTCTTGTTGATGAAGCGATTGTGTCGCCACGCGTGCAATATTCCATTCGCTCATCTGCTCCTATAGTGTGTATTGAATGACTTGCCCAGGGAGGCAGCGTGGAGAGAGGTTCTTTCAGAGGTTGGGTTCGGTCGCTTTCGGTACAGATCAGTAGCGCGTTAATTTTGCTCTTTCTGCTCGCCTCAGGTGCGGTCGGACTGACTGTCTACGAGTTAGAGCTGCGCAAACACGACTATGTGATCCTCAATCTTGCCGGTCAGCTCCGCTCGATTACTCGAAATATCACCAATGAGACGCTGCACTACCAACGTCACGGTGAAAAGAGTTCGATGATGAATAGCGTCGATGCCGAATATTTCCACAGCTCAATCAAACGCCAGCTCGATCTCTACACCAAAATTGTTACCTCATTGCGAAACCGACTGCTGGAGCCGGAGCTGACGGGGCGCTCAGATCCGCTCTACTGCTCATGGGATGAGGCGTCGCTGAAGCAGCTCGATATGACCGCAGATGCCTGGCAGCAGTTTCGTGGTGGTCTGGAAGGGGTGTTTGCTCAACCGGAGGCGACCATCGAGCAGGCGGTGATCTATCTGCAACAAAATGAGAAGCCGTTGATCGATATCTCTACTCAGCTGAGCCAGCGCCTGCAGGAGATGATGGAGGGGAAGCTCTCACTGGTGATTCTCTTTAATCAGGTTATGTTGGTGGCAGCACTGATTGTGGTTTCCGTATTACTAACGTTGCTCTATTACAGCTTCTCGCGTCCGTTACGCATGACTGTTGCAGGATTCGAACGTGTTTCGCAGGGTGACTTTGGCCATCAGATTGAGGTGGGCAGTGAGAATGAGCTAGGGCGTATGGCGGGCACCTTCAATGCGCTGAGTGGACGACTCAACTCAATTTTCCGCCTCACCGATCGGATCAATCAGGCGACCTCGGTCGATGAGTCACTGCGCTTTGTTTTTGAAGAGTTCAATGTGCTGATACCGCTCGACTGGGTGGGCATGATGGTGTTGAGTCCCGATGGGCAGCATTTTGAACTGCAGCGTCTCTATACCGATGGTGAGACTACGCTGTGTGAGGGCGACACCTTCCAGGCGACCGGTTCGTTGCTGGCCAAGGCGATGGGCAGTAAGGAACCGCTACATATACCGGTGCTGGCTGAGACCTCAGCGGCCAATCCCTCGGCGGAGTTTGCCGACCGACTCGATCGTGACGGGCGCCAGTCTGCGCTCTTCTATCCACTCTCAACCGAGGGGAGCTGGGGTGCGGTGATCGCCTTCGCCTACAGTGAGCCAGATGCATACAACGCAGACCACCTTGAGCTGCTCTCTAATATCGCCGCACAGATCAGTCACAGTTTTGAGAAGAATCTGGTGATCTCGGCCATAACCGGTCTGGCGCGGTTGGCGGAGAATCGTGACCCTGAGACCGGGGATCATCTGGTGCGCATGGCACTCTACTCGGCCAAGGTGGCCGAGGAGCTAGGCAGTGAAGGGCCCTATCAGTCAGAGATCAGTGCCGATTATGTGCGTGATCTGCACCGCTTCGCGCCAATGCACGATATCGGCAAGGTCGGTATTGAGGACGGCATTCTGCTCAAGCCAGGTCGACTTGATGCCGAGGAGCGGACCGAGATGGAGCGTCACCCGGTGATCGGTGGCGAGGTGCTGCGCGGCTGTGAGGCGCAGATGTGTGCGGTGGGTCACTCGATGTTCAAGATTGGGATTGAGATTGCCGAGGGGCATCACGAACGTTTTGATGGTCAGGGCTATCCGAATGGTGTGGCAGGTGAAACGATCCCGCTCTCGGCACGTATCGTGGCCGTGGCGGATGTATTTGATGCGCTCACTTCACGTCGACCCTATAAAGATGCCTGGTCAGTAGAGCGTGCGCTCTCAGTTATTGATGAGGAGTCGGGACAGCACTTCGATCCTGAGGTGGTGAAAGCGCTACATCGGGCCATGCCGAAGGTGATGGCGATCTACGATGAGTTGAAACATGTGTGATGAATTTCGTGCGGATGGGCTGTTTTCAGTAGCGGTCTGAAGCCGGCTGCAATAGGATGGCTGGAGCATAAAACAATAAAAAGGGATGGAATGATTCAGGTCAGCAACCTCGTCTATGAGTACCCCGGCAAACGTGCCCTGCAGGGTGTCTCCTTCAATATTGAGCCCGCCACTGTGACAGCACTGGTTGGTCCGAATGGGGCTGGTAAGACCACACTGCTTCGCTGCATGGCCGCGTTAGAACGACCCTTCGCCGGGACAGTGGTGATCGATGGTCTCGATACGGTGGAGGAGCCGCGTCAGGTCCACCGCCGCCTTGGCTACCTCTCAGATTTCTTTGGTCTCTATGACGATCTGAGTGTCGCGCAGTGCCTTGAGTATGCTGCGATGGCACACGGAATCGCCTCGATAGATCGCGCCGAGCGGGTGATGACAGCGGCGGAGCGGTTGGGTTTAGATGATCGACTGGAGGTTGAGGCGAAGGCGCTCTCACGAGGGCTGCGCCAGCGACTGGCGGTGGCGCAGGCGATCATCCACGAGCCGAGTGTAGTGCTGCTCGATGAACCCGCATCGGGGCTCGATCCTGAGGCGAGAACCTCACTCTCAACACTGTTGAGCGAACTGCGCGGGCAGGGGATGACGCTCGTGGTCTCTTCGCACATTCTTTCCGAACTGGAGGCCTACTCGACACACATGCTGACGATTCGTGATGGCGAGATTACCGGTCACCGCGCCTTGCACGAGGATGAAGGTGAGGTGATGCAGATACGCCTGCGTGCCGTGAGTGACTTGGATCGGGCGCAGCCGATCCTTACTGAGATGGGTGCAAAGCTGCTGCCCGATGGTGGGGATGAGTGGTTGCGATTTGATCTGACCGGCTCGGAGATGGAACGTCGTATTCTGCTTAAACGGTTGATCGATGCCGATGTGGCGGTGAGTGAGTTTGCGGTTGAGCGTCGCTCTCTGGAACAGGTCTATCTCGATGAGGCCGGGGAGGTGGCGGAATGAATATCAATCCCGAGCTGAAACGCAATGCCTGGCTGGAGCTCTCTGCACATAGGATGTTGGCGATGCCAGCCATTCTTGCACTGATATTTAACCTCGCCTATCTCACTGCGGGGAATGACTTCTGGAAGCAGATGGGGATCTATGCGGTGATCTCCTACGTTGCACTGGTGGTGCTGTGGGGGGGCAAGCTGGCGAGTGAGGGGCTGATCCGCGAGGTTGATGGTCAGACCTGGGATAACCAGCGCATGTCGGTGATTGGTCCCTGGAGCATGAGCTGGGGCAAGCTCTTTGGTAGTACGCTCTTCCCCTGGTATGGCGGTGTGATCTGTCTCGCGGTCTATCTCTTTGCACGACTGCAGACGGGCTACTCTGAAGAGGCGGTCAAGGTGGCCGCAATTCTATTGCTGGTGGGTGTGTTGGCGCAGAGCGTTGGATTGCTCGGTGCCCTGCTCCTGGCTCGCAAGCGGGGCAAAGGTGGTTCACGCCGATACACTGGGCTCTATCTGTTCGCCATTCTCGGAGTGTTGTGGCTGCTGCCGTTGCTGCAGCATGCGGGTAGCCAGTCGCAGGTTGACTGGTTTGGCTATCACTATCCGATAATAGACTTCGTTCTGCTCTCACTGATGGCCTGGGCCGGCTGGGCACTGATCGGTATCTACCGAGTGATGCGTGTAGAGCTGCAGTTCACCAATACTCCGTGGGTATGGCTGCTCTTCGTAACCTTTTTACTGGTCTTTCTCAGTGGCTTTGTCCCCGGCGGTGGTCGAGATCCGCAGTTGATTGCGCTCTCCAGGCTGCTGGTATCGTTCGCCGTGGCATCACTACTACTCTATTTCCTGCTTTTCAGTGAGAGTAAGGATGTGGTGGCGTTGCGCCGTCTATTTATCAATCTGCGCAGCGGTAGTATGAAGACGGCGGCGGAGAATCTGCCGCTCTGGTTGCTCACTCTAATGGTTGTGGCTGGTCTGGCTACAGCGCTGCTATTTGAATTGCCATTCCGATCGGTATTCATGGATCGAAATGTGATCAGTCAGTGGTTCCCGCTAGCCGCTTTGCTGTTTATGGTGCGAGACGCGGCGCTGCTGCTGGCGTTGAATATGTCATTGCGGACACGCTGGGCCGATGGCGCGGCGCTGGTCTATCTGCTTGTACTCTATGGGCTGCTGCCGGCAGTGATCAATCTTGCAGGTTGGAGTGGTGGACGCTCTCTCTTCTATCCGCTGCCTGGTGGTGATGTGAGCTCATTAATCGCACCTGCAGTTGAGATGGTCGCAATGTTGGTCTTTGTGCGAATGAGGATGGCAAGGCTTAGTGTTGAATCCTAAGGTTTAGGATTAGAGATAACGGGTGGTGTGATGAGTCTGAACAGAAGTCGAGCGGTCGTGGTATTGATTACAGCAGCCGTCGCTGACCGCCATGGATAGCGAAGCGAAGGCGGTTAGTCCGCGATAGTCGACGCCGTCTGCCTATTCGTAGTTGAGAGCGAGAGCGAACGACGAAGA
>NZ_MPRL01000106.1:0-5280 GCF_002020875.1 Solemya pervernicosa gill symbiont
TTCTTCGTCGTTCGCTCGCGCTCTCAACTACGAATATACAGACGGCGTCGACTATCGCGGACTAACCGCCTTCGCTTCGCTATCCATGGCGGTCAGCGGTGGTTGGCAGGAGCCATTCTGCTCGCCACCTATCTGATGATCTTCAGTGAGGTCTGCCACCGTAGCAACGTCGCCATTATCGGCGCAGTCGTGATGGTCGGTTGTGGCACCATGTTCGGCTTCTACAGTCAGGAGCAGGCGATGCAGGCGCTCGACGGTAACACCCTGTTACTGCTCGCTGGCATGATGATGGTGGTGGTGGTGATGCTGCGCTCTACCGGTGGATTTGAGTATCTCGCCATCAAGATCGCCAAACTCTCTGGTGGAGATCCCCGACGCCTGTTGATCTACCTCACCCTGGCGGTGAGTGTGATCTCGATGATTCTCGACAACGTCACCACGGTACTGATCTTCGCCCCGCTGACGGTCCTGATCACCCGCATACTCACTATCAATCCAATGCCCTACCTGATGGCCGAGGCGATGCTCTCCAACATCGGAGGCGCTGCAACACTGGTCGGCGATCCACCCAACCTGATGATTGGTAGTGCAGGCAACATCCCCTTTGTCGAGTTCTTTATCCACATGGCACCGATGGTGGCGGTAATCTGGATTGCAACCACACTGCTGCTGCTCATCCTGTTTCGTAAACAGCTCAGCAGCGAAAACCCTATGACGCTGCTCGATCTTGACGAGACACGCGCCATCACCGATCCGGCAGGACTCAAACGCGGCCTGTTTGCACTGGCTGTCGTCATCGTTCTCTTTTTTGTCCACCACCGCATCCACCTCTACCCCAGCTACGTCGCCTTTGTCGGTGTGTCGATTGCGATGTTGCTCAATCGCCCTGCACCCGAGCCACTATTCGGCAAGGTCGAATGGTCGGTGCTGATCTTCTTTGCCGGGCTATTCATTCTGGTCGGTGGGGTTGAGGCCTCGGGGCTACTTGATCTGATCGGCCATCAACTCGCCGCAGCCGCACAAGACCCTGAGCAACTGCTAATAGCCTGCCTGCTGCTAATGTGGGTCTCGGCACTGATCTCAGCCATGGTCGACAACATCCCCTTCACGGTGGCGATGATCCCGATCATCACCGGCCTGGAGTCGAGTGGCGTCAACATCACCCCGCTCTGGTGGGCATTGGCAATCGGCGTCGGTCTGGGTGGCAACGGTTCTCACATTGGCGCTACAGCCAATATCATCTGTATCAGCGAATCGGAACGGTGTGGCATTCCCGAGGCACGTATAACGCCGATCGCATGGTTGAAGATCGGTATACCGGCAATGCTCAGTGGACTGATGATCTCCTCCGCCGCCCACCTGCTTTTCTTCAGCTACTTCGCATAATCACAACCAGTGTGAGTCCATCGTCAGAAGAGCTCTCTTGGCGTACTATGCTCACGATCAGTGAATGGACATATTGAGTATTTGAAGTGAAATCCGAAATAAACGGCAACCCGACAGACCTACAAAGCACGCAGCAGAAACGTCCTAACAAAACAGCCAATCAAACGATTTTCATTTTAATAGCAGCTCTGCTATTTGCGCTTAGCTTCACCTACAAACCACTCTACACCGACAACCAGAACACTAAGTTCCTGATTGCTGCCGGGCAGACCAATCATGGCCAACTAAGTCAGGACTGGCTCGCAAACAGTATCGATCCACTTCCCATCTTCACCGCAATCATCAGAGCCTTCTATGAGTTGAATACGATAGAACTCAGCTATGCAGCATTTTTATTACTGCTACTACTCTACTTCCTTTCACTCAACGCCATCGCCGAAAAACTATTCTCAATTCAAACCGGCAGCCGAGCGTCATTCATATTTATCCTGCTATTTTTCTCCTTACACTACGCGATACCAAGCGTTGCCACAGGAGGCATGGCTTACCAATATCTTCTGGGCAACTACTTTCAGCCCTGTGTTTTTGGTATTTTTGTTTTTCTTTCGATCAATAGCTTTCTTCGCAAACAGACCCTTTTCAGCTCGCTGTGGCTTAGTGTAGCGGCACTGTTACACCCTGGCGCGTATATCTTCCCCTCACTACTACTGACAGCCAGCTATGGCTTCATCATCTACCGCGAACAACGATCCCTGCTTCGCGCACTCACACCTACCATTATCTTTAGCGCTCTGCTGGCACCGCTACTTATCTACTACTTCGGTGCGCTTGGCCCAACCAGCCCAGAAGCGTGGCAACAGTCGATCGACATCCTTTCCAGAGAGCGCATCCCCCACCACACACAGGTCTCTCACTGGCTTAGTCTCTCTACTGCAATTCAACTGGGTATATGCATCAGCGCACTCTGGCTACTTGGAAGAAAATCCAGACTCTTTCTACCACTCACCGTTCTGTTTTCATTTATTACCTTAGCCATCATCGCCCTCTATCTCTTTGAGTTGCCAGCCATCTCTTTTGCAACACCGTGGCGTATCTCGGTCCTTTTGATACCGCTATCCAGCACCGTTGTTGCTGGCTGGATTGGGAATCACCTTGCAAGATGGTTAGATCATCGACTCCCGAACAGAGCGCTATATCTGATAGGTGCACTACTCATCATCCCCGCAATCATGTCAGGGATTAATAGCACTAAGGGAAAATTTAAACGTTACGCCAATAACGGAACGGAGCAACTCATTCAGACCGCAATCGCTCTGGCGGGTCAGGACAATCTGATTCTACTTCCGGTACGTGATCAGAGGCTCTATGCTTTCAGACTCGATACAGGCATACCGATTCTGGTGAACTGGAAATCACACCCCTACAAAGACACGGAGGTCATAGAGTGGCATAAACGTGTCGGTCTAGCAGATGATTTTTATTATTCAGATACAGCTACAGAGAGGAGAGATGCACTCACTCAGCTCATTGCAGAGTATGGGGTGACACACGTAATAACGACTCAGAAAATGGACGACCAGATGGCATCGCTATTCGCGCAAAAACCGGTCTACCAGGATGAACGTTATCGCCTCTATGAGGCCAGGATTGGAATAGCCAAGCCCATACTCCGTAAACCAGACCAACAGATCGGTGAGATGACTATTGGTACTGGTCGCTACGGAGGTTAATCAAGGGTTCTAAACGTGCTCAGCCTCTTTACGCAGCTTCTCTGCCTGCGCCACTAGCGTATCTGCCGTGTGCTCCATCGCCTCAAGCACGGCGGTACTGATCGCCGACTCCACCAGCAGAGCCAACTCGTCAAAGTGACGACCACCCACATGCTGGCGTCCGCTATCGCTGAGCTTCTCTTTAAAGACGTCGACCACATGCTGTGCATGGATCAGATGTTTGCGTGTCATGTCTGTATCTCCAGATAATTATTAACTATGTTCCATCGTCTCTGGCTTGAGGATAGAAGGCGCTATTCATCCGCCTCTGTAATCTCTCTGGCGCTGCCAACGATCAGGTGATCGGGATCAGAGACAACCTTGGGGTCTTTGTTTGGATAGTCGAGTCGATTGAGGATGTGGCGCAGCGCATTGATTCGCGCCCGTTTCTTGCAATCGGACTTGATCACCGTCCAGGGGGCATCAGCGGTATCGGTATAGAAGAACATCGCCTCCTTCGCCTCGGTGTACTCATCCCATTTATCAAGCGAGGCGAGATCAATCGGGCTCAACTTCCACTGCTTGAGGGGATCGTTGCGACGCTGCTGGAAGCGGCGGAACTGCTCTTCACGGCTGACCGAGAACCAGAGCTTGAAGAAGGTAATATCACTGCGTACCAGCATCCGTTCTAATTCGGCTGCCTGACGCATAAACTCAAGATACTCTTTCTGGCTACAGAAGTTCATCACCTTCTCAACACCGGCACGGTTGTACCAGGAGCGGTCGAAGAGCACGATCTCACCCTCAGTGGGGAGGTGTTTGATATATCTCTGGAAGTACCACTGCCCCTTCTCTTGCTCGTTCGGTTTCTCCAGCGCGATAACGTGGGCGCCACGTGGATTGAGGTGCTCCATAATGCGTTTGATGGTGCCGCCCTTACCGGCCGCATCACGCCCTTCAAAGAGGATCACGATTCGCTGCCCGGTGTCCTTGACCCAGCTCTGCATCTTCAGCAGTTCGATCTGCAGCTCCGCCTTGAGCTTCTCATACTCACGTCGCCCCATCTTCTCATCGTAGGGGTAGTTACCATGCTTGAAGATATCGGTCTTGGTCAGCGGTTTGTTCTTCGTCTTACCCTTGGTACGCTTTGTGGCCGGAGCACTCTTTTTGCCCTCATCACCCTCAGCCGCTCCAGTCTCCAATCTTTGAACATTGTCAGTCGACATAATCGCTTCCTATCACTTCGGTAAATTCAAGTCTCTAAGACTATTCGCCTCGACGCCATCAAGCAAGCACAACCATCGCCGAAGCCACTGTTTTTTATATGTATTCTCTGAATTGAACAGGCATATTCGTCATAATTCAGAGTCCACATCTAATAATATCGACACATCTCTCAATCAATGTAGCCCCAATCACAATAATCCACACAACCGTCACTCAGCATTCACCACCAATCAACGAGTTACGCTTAATCTAGTGACAGTCCACCTCACTTTTAGCTATCAAAACAGATAAAAGAAAAATACCAATCAGAATAAGCGCCCGGCAATCGAGATGCCAAATCCAAACCTGTCGTCACTCATCAGCGGAACAGTCGTTACGTGGACCATCTACGTCCCCATATCGTCAGAGCATGGCGCAGCCGTCGGTATTCCTCCACTTGATCCTCACAAAAACGACAAGAGCCTCTCTATTCACACACCATTCTTACGCAGATCCAACCATCGATTGTGTACCCGCATCATGAAATTAGAGAGATCGCATGACCTTCTGATAATGACATCGGGAGCGCAGTGATTGGTGAGTTACAAAAAAGCGTGAGGACGACATTGTCTGTGGCTCTAATCCCGGGGCTATTTAATATGAGACAACAATTCGCAACTCGATATGGAGCGCCTTAGTCACGCCTCATTTATTAGGCCGAAAAAAGGGGAGCGTTTGCTCCCCTTATCTATTCTGGTCCGTAGCAGACTAATAAAAGCTCTGCATGCCGGTCCATTATTTCGCTTTCTTTAGTGCCTTCTTCAATTTTTTGAGTTTCTTCTCCTGCTTGGAGACCTTACCCTTACGTGCCTTAATCTCTTTTTCCGGGGAGTCGCTATTTTTGCGGAAGCTTGTTTTGGGCATCCAAGCCCAAGCAAGCGGCAAATACTTAACGCGACCGTTTATGCCTACGGCGCCC
>NZ_MPRL01000107.1:0-5222 GCF_002020875.1 Solemya pervernicosa gill symbiont
GCAGGCATAAACGGTCGCGTGAAGTTTTTGCTGTTTGCTTGGGCTTGGATGCCCAAAACAAACTCTCGCAAAAATAGCGACTCCCCTATCTCAAGCTGAGAGGCGTGGTTTGGTTGTTCATGGAGTGATCAAGCAGGCTAGATTTCTATGATATAAGACGGGTTAATCGTTTGAAATAGATCGCAAGTCAGGTGTTTTGATCGGGTATATCAGTAAGGTGGATTGATTAGTGCTATTCCGGTTTGGTTAGGGTTGTCGTTTTATATGCAACTCTTTTCTTGTTATAATACAAAGCGTTATTCGTCGATACACGGATTTAGATATCAATACCAAAAAAACAATTATTACTTATGGGACATTCGATATGTTCCATCAGGGCCATTTGCGGCTGCTGAAACGTGCCAAGGCGTTAGGTGACTACCTTATAGTGGGTGTTACTGACGAAAACTATGACCGCTCACGTGGCAAATTGAATGTTATCGAAAGCACGCAGAAGCGGGTGCAGGCAATCGAGGCGTTGGATATTGTCGACAAGGTCATTATGGAGAAACACAAAAAGCAAAAAGCGGAAGATATGGTGAAATATGATGTTGATATTTTTGCCATTGGCGATGATTGGGAGGGTGTGTTTGATTACCTGAATGAATACACCCACGTTGAATACCTTCCTCGTACAAAGGGTATATCCAGCACCTTGCTGAGACGAGACAACTTTGACCTTATAAAGTTGGGTGTTGTTGGTCTTGGTCGTGATACTAAAGCCTTTATAGATGAGGCTAAACATGTGCCAAATCTAAAGGTCAATCGGATCTATTCGCCTGACTTGCCAGCCTTAAAGAAATTTACCCAAAACAATGAAAGCATAAGGTATGGTCACGACAATTACGATGAGTTCTTAGATACAAGTATTGTTGCGGTCTATATTGATACTGCGCTAGAAAAACATTATCCGCTTATCAAAAAAGCATTAATAGCCAAAAAGCATGTGTTGTGCGAGAACCCTCTTGCACTGAATAAAAGTGAACTAATAGAGTTGCTCTCATTGGCGAAGAAAGAGAGGGTTCTACTGCTTTCTGCGCTCAAGACTGCGTTTTTGCCTGCCTTTAATCAGCTGTTGACTGAGTTGAATAAAGGAATAATTGGTGATGTTAAAGAGGTTAGAGCGACACGTACTTCACTTTATAAAGAGAAAGATTATCCCGACACCTTTATGGCTCAAGGTGCCACCAATATTTTGTCTTCTTACCCCTCCTTGTTGGTCAATAAGATTTTAGGAGAAAGCAAAGATATAACTTTTTTTGATCAGGGTAATGAAGGTTATGATGTTTCCAATCTTATTATCAGTAAACATAAAGGTGGTGCTGTCGGGATATCGAACGTAGCTACTGGAATTAAGTCGGAAGGTGACGCAGTGATCTCTGGGACAAAGGGTTATGTTTATATCCCTGCGCCATGGTGGTTAACAAAGCAGTTTCATGTGCGCTTTGAAGATGAAAATAAAAGCCAAACATTCAAATATGAGTTCGATGGCTGCGGGCTGCGCTATATGATTGCAGAATTTGCTTCGTTGATCCAAAGAGGTAAGCGTAAATCTAGTATGTTGTCGCCTAAAGATATGATCGGAATTAATAGGGTTCTTTTGGAATATAACGAAAGAAAATTTAAGGAATTGGGGAAGGCTTGAATATGATTTTTGAAGATTACGCTATTTTCACCCCAGGTCCCGTAAAGATGTCTGAAGAGATACTGCAGGTGGGTGCTAAGCAGACGCCCTACTTTAGAAATAGTGAGTTTTCGGATGTGACCTTCGCCTGTGAAAACGGGCTGTTAGATATGGTCAATGCTCCAGAGGGTTCAAAGGTCATTTTCTTAACGGCGTCGGGTACTGCAGGTATGGAGTCTGCGGTGATGAATTTACTCCATAAAGACGATAATGCTTTAGTGGTCAATGGTGGTGGATTTGGTGCACGATTTGTCGATATTTGTGCCACACATGAGATACCGCATACTAACTTCAAGGTTAACAATACTAATCTAACCGACATTGAGCGTTTAGCGCCAGATGATAATTACACGGCGCTAGTCGTTAATGCACACGAAACATCTGTTGGCCACCTTTATGATTTGGATGCTATGGGTGACTATGCGATTAAAAATGAGATGCTCTACATTGTAGATGCGATCTCTATGCTGGTGACCGATCCGCTCGATATGCAGCAGTCAAACATCGACGTTGTTATTGCAAGTTCTCAAAAAGGTCTGGCCTTGCCGCCTGGGCTTACCATGGTGGTGCTTTCCCCTAACGCACTAGAAAACTTACAAGATATCAATTCTCTGTACTTTAACTATAAAGATTATCTGGTTAATGGTGAAAGAGGGCAAACCCCCTATACACCGGCTGTTACGATAATGTTGCAACTGCAGGCGAGACTCAATCAAATAAGCAGGCGTGGTGGTGTGGAACAGAGTATCGCGAGTGCAAAAGAGGTCGCTAACTACTTTAGGGAAAGCATAAAGGCGTTACCGTTAAAAGAATATACACCCTATATGCCAAATGCGATGACCACCCTAACCCCAACCGATGGAAAATCGGCAATGGACATCGTTAATGCTTTAGAAGAAAACTACAAAGTTATGGTTTGTCCTAATGGTGGTGCGGAGCGTGATGTTGTCTTTAGGGTCTCCCATATGGGTGAAATGACAAAGGAATATACCGACATACTCATTGATGCCTTGCATGAATATTATGCTGTGGTTAGAGCATAGCGGTATAGCCTGATGATAGACCCTCAGGTTTTACGTAAAGCCCAGTTGATTATGCTCGATATGCTAATCGAGTTTGATGCAATATGTAAAAAGCACCAGCTTCAGTATTGGTTGGATTCTGGAACATTATTAGGCGCAGTTCGTCATCAGGGTTTTATACCGTGGGATGATGATATAGATCTTTCGATGCCCATCGAGGATTATAACGAATTCTTGAAAATAGCTGAAAGTGAGCTTTCGAGTGATATATTTCTTCAAACATCCATAACCGATAAAAACTTCAAATTTGATTACATTAAACTACGTTCTAATAAGGCTCGGATTGTAGAGTTTCACGAACAAGAGAGCGATGTAAATTACCACCAGGGCGTATTTGTCGATATTTTTCCAATGCTTGCCATAGAAAATACAGAGGAAAATAAGGACTATTACGACAGGACGCTTAAAGCGATAAGAGAACTCTCAGCTACAAGCCTGCACACACCAGATGGAAAGGATGATCCTCTAACCAGAGCTACCCTGGCTTCATCTTTAAAACAAATGCACCAGGGGTGGGAATACGATCATTCAAAGGTTATCTATAGCGGTGAAATGCCGGATGTGGCTGCCTGGTTTGATATTGCAGAGGTTTTTCCTCTTTCTACGCTGGAGTTTGAAGGGCTATCTTTCTCTGCTCCAAAAAATGCAGATCACTATCTGGATGCGATCTACAGCTTCGACTATAGGCAGCTACCACCGGAAGATAAGCGAGTGATTCATGCGCATAGCATAGAGTTATCTCCTTGAGTTCTTTTGTCGTGAGCGTCCATCTATCTATCTATACACAGCAAATTATGTGTGTCTCTCCAATCAGGAAAAGGGTAGTCAATGATCCTCTCCATTATCAACGTTAGAATCTATATTCCATAAGCATTCAACCGACGCGTACAAAAACGCGGTTCACCACTTCTCAATGAATGATTTCACAAATGTGCGATCTGATGCTTTCATTCTGCCTCAACAACAGCCGCCTTCTTCAGCGCTCTTAAAACAGTAAATCCCTTCGAATAGTGTAGAAAGTGGAATTCTTGCTCAATTCGGCTAGAATGTTAGCATTTACTAATATACTCAGGCTGATAATAGGGACAATCCGATGCCGCAACAGCAAACTACAAATTATGATGGTCAGTCACAGGGCGACGATAACGCCGAACAGACTGGTCTAATCGCACATGAATCTACGCAGTCTGTATCGACGGTTATACCTTTTAACGAAGAGATCACTACTGCAAAGAATCGTCTGCATCTGCTGCTCGAACGTCTGAGCGAGGATAGTGTCGAGCTACGCCGACGTCTTGATCTGCTAGAGCCGAGACAGGTCGAGGCAGAGCAGGCGCTGCGCCAGCATCTCGCAGAGCTTGAGACTCTTACCGAAACGACCCGCGCTATAAGCTCCACTCTGCAGACAGTTGAGGAAGGACAGGGACAGCTCAAAGAGCAGACCGCTGCGGAATTTAAAGAGCTGTTTCTCGCTTTGGAAAAAATAGACCACCGCGTCGTCGCGCTTGAACCGACGCCCGCCAAGGTTCGTCTGCTTGATGAAAAACTAAGTCGTGTTGATGAACAATTAAACAAGAGCACTGAGGAGCTATTTGCTCAGACTAACGAGCTAGGGCGTAGGAGCGATCGCAACGAAAGTTATATAAGTGACCTCAAGCGACGAAACTATAAGCTTGAAGAGTTTACCCATCATCTGAGCGTTGCCAGTAAACGATTGGGGCAGTCGTTCAGTTTCCGCAGCCGTCTGTTTGGCGCGGGTTTGGCGCTGGTATTACTGGCGCTTCTTACATTGGGTTACCTGTTCGATCAGGAGCATCAGCTGAACGAATTGCAGCAACTTCATCAAGCCTCTAACCAAGCCCTCATTCAAACCAATCGTGAGGCACTCACGGCACAGAATGAGAACATTAAATCGATTGAGCAGAGTATTAACCCAAGCTTCGACGTAAATTCTAGTGCGATTACCATTGCCGTGCACGATAGTGACTGGGTGTTGTTGCAAAAACCTGAGCAGATGACCATCGAACTCTACGGCACTCGCAACAAGTCAGAGGCCTTTAACTATATCCGTAAGGTGCAGTCTCTGCTGGTTGAACCGGTCTCATATGTGAAGACAGAGCTCCGTGGGCGCGACTGGTATGTGGTGCTCTATGGTATCTATGCAACTGAGGTTGAGGGTAGGGCGATGATGAGCGTGTTGCCATCGGTATTACGACAGCAGAACCCAACCGTTCGTCAGTTTGGTTGGATACAGCAGCTGCTTTAACCAAATTAACGACAACAATGGACTGACGGGCTAAGAAGGGAGTCACAGTTCGTCCGCTGACCGCCATGGATAGCGAAGCGAAGGCGGTTAGTCCGCGATAGTCGACGCCGTCTGCATATTCGTAGTTGAGAGCGCGAGCGAACGACGAAGA
>NZ_MPRL01000108.1:0-4831 GCF_002020875.1 Solemya pervernicosa gill symbiont
TCTTCGTCGTTCGCTCGCGCTCTCAACTACGAATATGCAGACGGCGTCGACTATCGCGGACTAACCGCCTTCGCTTCGCTATCCATGGCGGTCAGCGGCGGTCAGCGCGATGATGTGGCTGGCGTTACGCCCCTCGTCCTGCTCGATCACACGTATCTGCTGCATGGCGCTGTTGCCATCGAGCTCTGGCATCTGGATATCCATCAGCACCAGGTCGTAGTGCTCTTCTTGATAGTGCTCCACCGCTTTCCTGCCGTTGACCGCCACCTCCAGCGCATGGGGCATCTCATCGAAAAATGAGGTGATGACAATGACGTTGAGGTGATTGTCCTCGGCCAACAGGATACGCAGCGAGCGCTGCTCGCCGCCCTTGCTCGCCGAATCGGTCTCCGCCTCGCCATTGTGCTCCGATGCTCCTACGGTGAAAGGTAGCTCGACGGTAATGATGGTGCCGACATCTATGACGCTCGAGACCTCGATATCGCCTCCCATCAGGTCGATCAGCTGGGCGACGATCGCAAGCCCCAGCCCGAGGCCGCCATGTTTGCGTGACATGGAGTTGTCGGCCTGCTCATAGGGCTCGAAGATGGAGGTGATCTTCTCGTCCGGGATACCTATACCGGTATCGCTGACGGTGAGACGCAGAACATCGGGCCGCTCCTCGTCCAGATGGGCACGCAGGGTGACAGCCCCCTGCTCGGTAAACTTGATGGCGTTATAGCCCAGATTCATCAATATCTGATGGAGACGCGCGTGGTCGACAATGATCCGCTCGGGCAACTCACTACCAATCTCGGCATGGAACGCCAACCCCTTGTTACGCGCATCGTTGCCGAGAATGGTGGCGATATCCTCGAGCGATGAGCTGAGCGCCTCCTCTCTCTCATCAAGCTGGTACTGACCACCCTTGAGCCGCGCCACGTCGAGCACATCCTCCATGGTGGTGCTGAGAATGTTAGTGGCGGTGCGAGCCACATCAAGGTGCTCACGTTGTTTATCAGAGAGCTCCGTTTTCGCCAGCAGGTCGATTATGCCGAGGATGGCGGTGATCGGAGTACGAATCTTGTGGCTGGTGGCGGCGATGAACTGATCCTTAGCCTTGCTGGCCGACTCAGCCTGCTGCAGCGCATGCTTAAGCTCCTCCTGACTGTGGTGCATGTCGGTAATGTCTTTCGCCAGCGCCAGCGAACCAATCACCTCGCCATCAGCATCCTTCAGATCGTGTGAGTTCCAGGAGAGGACGCGCTCACTGCCGTTCTTGCAGTGGATGGTGGTCTCAAAGTTCTCTACCGCCAGTCCCTGCTCGATGATATCCATTGCTCGCGAGAAGACGTAGTTGCGGTAGGCCTCATCGGGTAGAGCAGCTCCCAGATATCGTTACGGCCAAGCACCTCCTCCCGGCTGTAGCCGCCGATCTTCTCCGCCGGCCGGTTCCACATAACCCCCTGGCATCTTTATCCAGCACATTGAGCCACATGGCACTGTTATCCATGACAATGCGGTGAAACTCGCTGAGTTCGTCGATATCCAAATCGCTATCCATTTCCCTTCCTGATTCTCTTATTCTTATTTGAGCCGTGAGCCTCTACTCACCAGCACTTTTATAAACCACTTAACAAACTCTTTCTACAACACTTCTCACAACTAAGCATTGCAACCTGTAATCGGAGGCATAACACCGACTTCATCACCTGTGGCGCACAGTTTCATCCAACCCCATTTTGAAAAGAGTGCTAAACCCTTCCGCATCAAGCAGTCATGTAGCCCGGATGACGCGAAGCAGAATCCGGGGTTAGATTTTGGTCAACCCGGATTGCGTTATACTTCATCCGGGCTACTTGCCTTGAATACGTCATATTTTTCCACATGAAAATACTCACCATACAAGAGAAGAATGGCCCATCAGCGTTCGAAGCATTTTTAAACAGTGTTTCCGAAGAGCTCGCCGCCGCCATCTGCAAAAAGCTTCAGGCATATAGTGAGGCCAATGAGATCTTCATGAGCAACAGCCTGAAGATACTGAAGCCAAAGATTTGGGGCTACAAAGGAACCATCTACAAACTTCGCGTCGATTGCAGCAAAGAGTCAGCACGAATCATGTTTACAAAAACCCCACACAACGATATTGCGCTACTGCATGGGTTTATTAAAAAGAGTCAAAAGACACCGAAGAAGGATGCAAAGATTGCAATGGGGAATCTCGAGCGAATTAAGAGCAACACAGAAGTAACTGAACTACCAATCGCGAGATATTTATCGATGACCAGTTAAGACCAAAGATCACAACTTTCCAATATTAGAAACAATCTATCTCTGACCCGGTTTTTGAAAAATTACTGATGAAAATGGAGTATCAAGAACTAAGTTTCATCTGACCCCACTTATTTATCAACCCTCAACAAAGCACATCACTTCTATGCCAACCAGACCGTACTTAAACCAGTAATCACACCAGCTGCTTGACGATCAACAGGATCTTCGCTTGTCGCTGCACTAACTCGCCAGACGCTTACATCTCGATACTGACTAGCGACCAAAAAGCAGCATAGCCCGAATATCTTCGGGCCAAACGTAGCAAGCACAGGCCTCCATTCTCTCTTACACCCAAGCACAACAGATTCCAATTTCTTGATTGCGTTTAGTGGATCAGTAACAGAGTAATAATAAATATCTTCTTCACTTATATGCTTTAGAACATCACTATTGCCCTCAATAGCTTCATCATCATAACGAACATCAATTCCACTTTGAGGTATAAACGCAATAGTTCGAGACGGATCTAAGTACCCACACAAACCGACAGCCCTACCTTTCTCTTTACCAATCCCAATGATCAGCACAGACGGAAGGTCAGGCAGAGAAATTGCGGAAAATCCTGCCACATGACCAACAACCTCATTCGGAGGATAAGCATCTATGCTTGCTGTATATCTCGCCGGTGAATACACAAAATCCACTTCAATCCTGTCAATAGATTCTGAAGCAATCATCGACTTTATAATTCCCCCATACCAAGACCTGGTCATACTTGTAACATCAACCAATACTTTTATTTCCTTATTAGTAATGCCTGTAACTAGCCGATTGTATATACGCTCTGCCTTCAGAGAGTGATTACCAGAAACACATCTATAATCAAAGTTGTTATTCCTATAAAATTCATCATTTATACTACGAGCACATGACTCCCTGTGCTCTTCAAATCCTAAAACAACGCATCTTTCTGAAGAAGGCTTGTAATTTTCCGCCACATATCTTGAGCGAGACTCATACCCAGATGCGGTAATGAATAGATCATACCTCTCGCTTTCGACTCTATTCTCAATATTGTCTGACACACTAAAAATATTCATAACTCAAGAACCATTTGGTTGCTATCATCAGGTGACGCACTTATACATGTATAGAGAGATGCTGGCGGATCATTCCTCATGAGAACCCTATACGATGGAGACAACATAAAACTAAGCCTAAGCCTAGAACTTTCTACTTTTGTTGGAACATCTTGCTGCGAAGCCCCAACATACACAAACGCACCACGATCAAGCCCCGTTTTGAGCAATGAAGAAAGAGCCTCGTCCACATCTTCTTCAACTCTAAAACTACCGTTAACATCCACAGGAAAGTCATTTGAGAACAACCTTGAATGAAGATATTTACCGATACGGTCAACCAAGGAGTAAAGACTGTTCTCTGCGCTATTCTCTCTATTACAGGGTATCGCTCTAATCGACATTAAAAAATTATTAGATGCCGCAGACAATATTTTTGCTTGAGATTGAAATACAACAATTGGTGACTCGCTACTTACATTGCTTAAGTCAATATCACGCCACTCACCCTTAACACCCAAATCAATTAGGTCATTTATTAAATTCAACAGCCTCCTAGGATTTCCCTCACTCATAGCAAACGCAACTTCTTTCCCGGCATATAGCGCTGGTCTTTTTCGCGAACGCTTTCCCTTCCTATTTAAAAACGTTTCTCGCAACAACACAATCGGTTTAATTTTTCTTAACAACTTATCACGCAGTTCAATCGACTCAGTATACGGATCACATGGATCCAAACCATGTTCTTTTAATACAAGCGAAAACGACTCATCAAAACTTGCAAGATTCTTCATTGCATCATAGTAATTTCCGCTCCTTTCATATACAGCACCCATTTTCTTTGAGTCTGCTCCAACTCGCTCCTCCCTTGCATACAACGACGAACCCAGCAAATCTTCAGCAGTAACGTTCTTAACTCCGAGACGCCCCTGAATGGCTCGAGTTGCCAGCTCATTACAAAAATCATGAGCGTCTACGATATGTGAGTACCATAATCTAATCGAATCAAAATCTTGCGTACTCTCTGGGTCCGCCTCATGTCCTTGCGGTAAAATTGGGCTCCACGTTAGCTTCAAGACAAACCTTTGATCAATGCTACGCGTTGAACCAAGCAACTCTTCACGCAGCCATTTTGGTGATATCTCAAGCTCATCAAAACACAAACCCCACCTTGTATTACAATACCTCCCATCTATTGACTCAAGTGCATTTGCACACATCACTGAAACATCCATTACACGGGCCTGAAATACAGATGGCAGCTCTTCAACAAGAGCTTCTATGCTATTCTGCACGGGATTATTTACAACTGATGACATTCTTGCACCAAGAATATCCATCGATGATTTGATGTCAGAAAGATTGGGCACCACACCCTTTAATTCAAGCGAGCCGATGAGCGTAGGGGAGTCGCTATTTTTGCGAGAGTTTGTTTTGGGCATCCAAGCCCAAGCAAACAGCAAAAACTTCACGCGACCGTTTATGCCTGCGGCGCCCCG
>NZ_MPRL01000109.1:0-5393 GCF_002020875.1 Solemya pervernicosa gill symbiont
GGGGCGCCGTAGGCATAAACGGTCGCGTTAAGTATTTGCCGCTTGCTTGGGCTTGGATGCCCAAAACAAGCTTCCGCAAAAATAGCGACTCCCCGATCTGTCCACGAATGGCAATGGGTACTCCCTTGGAGTTAACACCTAGTTGACCTCTTGCTGTTCCATACAGCACGAAACCATCTCTATTGAATGGTACGTAAAAGATCATTGCGGTGATTTATTTAAAACAAAGAAATCTTGTCCTCGGACGAGGACGGCGTCCGGTACTACATTGTGTACTTACAAAAAGACTAAAATAAGTACTACCAATTTAGTAATGACTCTAAAATATATAAATAATCAGTATGATACGAATAGCCAGCTAATCGATCGATCCGCGTAGTGCACTATCCAGTCCTTATAGGTCCACCACTATGTCCGTGAGGTTCTACTGCTTAGTCCGTGCAGTTACACAACTCAGTCCACCTAGTGCACCCCTGTGTGGATAACTCGTCCAATTAAACTCCACCATCCAGTCCGCTAGGTGCATCCTGTCTCAGGACTGTAAAAGGTGGTTATGATGGTGTTTACCAGTAATCCAGTCCGTGAAGTGCACCGCTGCCCTAGCGGCTACTAGAGGGATTTAGTCCGTAAGGTGCACCCTGTCTCGGGACTGTAAAAGGTGATTAAGACGGCGTTTACTGTAAAAGGTGATTAAGACGGCGTTTAGCAGCGATCCAGTCCGTGAAGTGCACTCCGCCCTAGCAGCTACTAGAGGGATTCAGTTTGTAATAAACAACCTGTTGAAGGCTCTGTTAGGTGCGAAGAACCCGTATTTTATGGGGAACGCTACGACCATTGCCTGTGATTTCCCAATTGCCTATCCAATCGTTCTCTTTAAGCTTACTCATGGTGCTACGCAGATCAACCATGAATTTATTGTATGCGCGCGGGTACTGGATGGTGGCCATGAGTTTTTTTGCGTGGATCTCATAGGACTTTGGCTGGCCACTCAGAAATCGATGAATCGCCTTACCGGGTGCAGTGAGCTTCTTGCGTAATGCCCAATCGATATACGTGAACTCGCTTTCGAGCCAACGTGCCATGACGGGCGTAAACTGGATATAGAGAATAGAGTTCTCCTCGTAGTCCTGCCATACAACATCAATCAACTTAATTGTTGTGCCGGTGCCCACGTATTTGTTCGCGGTCTTGTTGTCCAGCTCGATCGTTATAGCTGCGAGGCGCTTAATGCTGTCGAGCCTTAGCTGGTTGGCCTTTCCTCCCTTCTTTACGCCACACTCAGTCTGGATATCACTGAGCATGCAGTAGAGCACATGAACATGAACATCATCAGTGGTATTGTTTTTCCGTTGATAAAGCCTAGAGAGAGGACACGGTAGGTTGGCTGGCTGTCCAATTAATAGATTCTGACGCAGCTTGGCAATCGCGATCAGCGTGTCTTCATCGTAGACCGTCAGGGGTGGTCCATGCTTGCGTCCCTTACCCCAAGGGGTCTCGAAAGGAAGCGCGTTATCCTGATCGATGAGCTTGCTTTGCTTGCTGCGAATTCCCGGTACAAAGATCGGTATTCGAGTAAGTAGCGTAGGAAATTCAGACTGAGGGTGAATAGGGTGTTTGGAGAAACGCCCCTTTTGCTCTAGGTCAAAGAGGTTGAGCTGAGCGTTTTCGATTACTAACCGACTGGCTCTCCCGCGAACTTTAACTGGCTGACGCTCGGGTACACCAGACTTCACTGATGGAGTAGCATCGATGGTAACCGGTTCGGTACCACCCTGCTCTTTTTTGCGCTTGCTAACCTTCTCCTGCAGTCGGTCAAGCGTCTTGTATATTCTGCTTTTATTCTGTTTTTCCATCTCGAGTCCCTGTCTCGTCAGCTTTTCCTTCAAGATGGAAGGATATATTACTAAATACCGACCAACTTGGCAATATCTATGTGGTAGACTCCGAATGTTGTCAAGTCCAGTCTTCAGAAGCGGATTGGCACAATATAACCACAAGGAGCAAATAGATGTCGATCGCGCTACAAAGCATCAAAGAGTTGGTTCAACGCTCTGTCCTTCTCGAGGAAAACCTTAAAGCAAACTTCAATGCCCCCAACAACCAGCGAGTGCTTGATAAGCGCTGGCCAATGTCAGAGGTACAGGGATTTGTAGGTAGAACCGATGAGGGAATTCGCAACGCAGAGGATCGCGGGGCACTACCAAAGCCGGACATGAATGAAAGGAACAACCGGCGCAAAGGTTATACCCTTCCACAGATCAACTATATGAGAGAGCAGTTTGGCACCCATCCCCGTCGCTCTCCAACAGAAGACGATGTCTCTATTATTGCTGTTCAGAACTTCAAGGGCGGCGTAGGCAAGTCAACTTGTGCCACCCACCTTTCGCACTATCTGGCACGTCAGGGCTACCGGGTCTTGCTTGTAGATTGCGACAGTCAGGCTACCGCTACCCGTTTCTTCGGATACAACCCCGACCAGGACCTTAAAGAAAGTGACACCCTACTCTCCTATCTGGCCGGAGATACTCAACATCTTCGTAATGCGGTGCGTGACACCCACTGGGAAGGTCTCAAACTAATACCGGCTAACCTGCACCTATACGCCGCGGAATACATGATCGCAGGCCGTGCACAGGCCAATAGCAGCGATCAGATCTATTCGCTACTCAGAAATGGACTAGATACCGTCAAGAATGACTTTGATGTGGTTATTATTGATGCGCCACCTGCACTGGGCATGATCTCACTGAATGTGCTCTATGCCTCTAATTCGGTAATTGTGCCGATGTTGCCTTCCATGCCTGACTTCTATTCGACGATTCAGTTCTTCACCATGCTGGAGGAGGTGCTAGAGCACTTTCCGGAGGACATGACCTACGACTTTGTAAAGGTGTTAATCACGCGCAAGGAGAGTCGTACAGAGGGCACCTCGAGCCAGGACGATATTTCCGAGGATGCAGCGGCATTCTATGGCGATTACATGATGAGAAGTATCTTCTACAAGAGCAGGGCGATTGAGAACGCCTCTTCAGAGGCTCGCACAATATTTGAAGTTAATTCGCCGAAGGATATCGGTGTTGATAGTAAGACCTTCCGACGCGGTATAGAAACTGTTGAGGATGTCTGTGGTGAAATAGAGGGCTACATCCGCAACACCTGGCCTAGTGAGCAGCGTCGTAACGCAGGCCGAGTCGCTAACGCATAGGGGAGAGGGTTATGAATGATATTACGGATAAAGGAAACAAGGTGAAGAGAAGAAGGTCAGCTATTGGGTCAGTGCTCGATGGAGTGGCAAGCAAGAACACTACTGACAATACTGAGGGCGGCGACACCTCAGCACTATCCGAGCATCGTGGTCAGTCACGCATCACCAGCGCAATGAACGAGAAGGTTACATCGGTCCAGATAAAAGAGGTGCCACCCTCGCGTTGCAAAATGTGGTCACACCACAACCGCTTTTATGGCCTCCTCAATGAGGCAAGCTGCGCCGACCTGATCAAATCGATCAGAGACCAAGGACAGATACAGCCTGCGATTGTTCGTAAGGTAGATGGCGATGACGCGCATGATTATGAGGTGATCTGTGGAGCACGCCGTCACTGGGTGGCTACCCGCCTCGCGAGAGAGATCAAGATAGAGGTTCGCGATCTAACCGATGAGGAAGCGTTCCTTCTCTCTGATGCTGAGAATCGTGACCGCGAAGATATCAGTGAGTACGAGCGGGCGATCGAGTATCGAGATGCACTGAAGCTCTACTACGGTGGTAGACAGAGTGAAATGGCGCCAAAGCTCGGCATGAATCAAGGTCACCTCTCAAAGTACATCGCTCTCGCCGATCTACCTGAGGAGGTCGTTAGTGCCTACCCAGATCCTCGCTGGATTGCTATTCGCCATGCCGGTAAGTTGCGCCCACTGATGAAGGACAGCAAGCTACGTGAGAAGATCATCAAAGCGGCGGAAAGCATGTCAAAGGTGGAGGAGGGGAAGCGCCCTGCAAATGGTAACGATGTGCTCACCGCGCTCCTCGAAGCCACACAAAAGGTGAAGGCCGAAACACCCAAGCCAAAGGTGATTGAGATTAAATCAAAGGCTGGCAAGAAGATGCTAAAAGCAATTACCGCTGCCAATGGTGAAAAAACATTCTTACTATCGAGTAATAGCAATGCTAGCAAGGAAGAGATTCTCGAAGCGATCGGGGGACTCCTCTAGAAAATTATGCACGCGTGCATAATTTCACCTAACAATATGATTAATAAGAACAAACAGGGTTAGAAAGAAGGTTTTTGCGCGCTTGCTTATGAGTGACAATAATCCCCTGTATTCGTCAAAAGTTGCCACGTGGCAACTTTATTGTGAGCGATAGTGATAATGGAGAAGCGAGAAAGGCATGGAAAATGTCTCAAGTGAACTTAGGGTAATTCCGATTGATCTGATCGTGCGAGGCCGGTACCAACCGCGGGTTTTCTTCTCTGAGAAGGAAATTGATGCGCTTGCGGACTCTATCAAGTCGGTGCAGGTTGTCACGCCACCGATCGTTAGGCCTGTCTCCGGGGGGAGTTATGAGTTGGTTGGAGGTGAACGTCGCTGGCGTGCAGCCCAGCGTGCGGGGCTCTCGGAGATAGAGTGCATTGTTCGCAATTACACTGATGAACAGGCTGCCGAGGTGTCACTGATCGATAACATTCAGCGTGAGGATCTTTCGGCGATCGAAGAGGCTCAGCACATCCAGCGCCTGATGCGGGAGTTTGATCATACGGAGGTCTCGCTGGGTGAGCAGGTAGGCAAGTCGAAATCCGATATCTGTCATCTGCTGAGATTGCTGCAGCTGCCTGAATCGGTGCAAGAGATGATCGTTCGCCGTGAGCTGAAGAAGGGGCACGGCAAGGTGCTTCTCTCGGCAGAGGAGGGTAGTTGTCGACTGCTGGCAGAAAAGGCAGCCAGAAACAAATGGAGTGTTTCTCGCCTGGGTTCCGAGATTAATCGCCAAGCCATGCCCTCAACAGGGGAGGGGGTGCAAGGGTCTAAGCATGACCCCGATACCCAACGCGCACTCAATATTCTTACTGAGCGCTATGGCGCACCGGTGGATGTTGAGAAGAAGCCGGACGGGACAGGACGACTGGTTTTCTGTTTTTACTCCAACGAGGAGTATTTGGGGTTGTTTGATAACCTGCTGGGGCCAGTCGACTCGGATTTCTAGCCGGCTGAGAGCTATTTACCCATCCCCACTAAGCAGGTGGTGCTCTCTATATCTGCTGTTTAAACGTGTCCATGAGTAATTTCAGTGCCTACCGTCTTAGATAGACCTGCGCAATATTGTTAGGCACGGACGGTAATCCCCCCATTAATAATGGTTCTCATAAGTAGGGATCATGCAGCCTGATTCAACTTCT
>NZ_MPRL01000110.1:0-4544 GCF_002020875.1 Solemya pervernicosa gill symbiont
GGGGCGCCGTAGGCATAAACGGTCGCGTTAAGTATTTGCCGCTTGCTTGGGCTTGGATGCCCAAAACAAGCTTCCGCAAAAATAGCGACTCCCCGGGAGCCTCTCACCCGCCTCGACCGGCATCTACCGTGACATGACCCAGATCCGTTTCGACCACCCGACCTGGATCCCCGAGAACTGCACCGCCTGCGGCGACTGCTACACCCTCTGCCCCGACAGCGCCATCCCCGGTCTGGTCAACTCTATGAGTGAGGTGTTCGAGACCACTATCGGCCGTATTGAGAAGAACGGTCGCATCACCAAACATCTGCGCCGCGCAGTACGTAGTGTGGAGAAGAAGCTGCGTGAGCTGATCGTCGATGAGGCCGAGGAGGCGAAGGTCAACGAACTGCTTGCCGAGGCGATCAACGACACCCTTACCGAGACCGAGGGCGAGGAGAAGAACGAGCTCGCTACCGAGTTCGACTGGTTCGAAGAGTCGCTGGGTGACTTCAAATTCGCCATCACCAAGCCCTACTACTCCAACCGTGAGAAGAGGGACAAAAACTCCGGCGGTCTGTTCAGCATCACCATCAACCCCTACACCTGTAAGGGCTGCATGGAGTGCGTCACCGTCTGTGATGATAACGCCCTGTTCGCCGAGCGACAGACCAACGATACGGTCGAGCGTCTGCGCACCGACTGGGAGTACTGGCTCGACCTGCCGACCACCAGCAAGGAGTTCAGCCGCATCGACGATCTCGATGAGAAGATCGGTGCGCTCGAGACGCTGCTGCTCGACAAACACAACTACAACTCGATGGATTGCGGCGACGGCGCCTGCCTCGGTTGCGGCGAGAAGACCGCCCTGCACATCTTCGTTGGTACGGTGACCGCACTGATGCAGCAGCGCGTGGTCGGCCATGTGAACAAGCTCGAGGATCTGATCCAGAAGCTCGATAACCACATTCGCGTCAAACTGGCCGAGACGGTCAACCTGAGCGATGGCGATGCGGTCAACCAGGTCGTGGCCGAGACCGAGGGCAAGGATCTGACCCTCTCGCGTCTCTCTGCGGGCCTCGACGAGGGGACCGCCTCTACACCGCTCGATCGCGAGTGGCTCACCTGGGCGATGGGTCTGCTCGATCAGCTGAAGGATCTACGCTGGAAGTATGTCGAGGGCATCACTGGCAAGGGACGTTCCGAGCTCGGTATCGTCAACGCCACCGGCTGTACCTCCGTATGGGGTGCAACCTTCCCCTACAACCCCTATCCGTTCCCCTGGACCAGCCACCTCTTCTAGGACTCACCCTCAATGGCGATGGGTCTGTTCGAGGGACACATGGCGAAGATGGCCGACGGCTTCAAGGCGATCCGCATGGTCGAGCTGGAACTGGCTGGCAAGTACTCCGAGGAGAAACACGACGGCTTCTTCAAATACTTCAGCTGGAAGGACTTCTCTGATGAGGAGTTCCAGCTCTCGCCGCCGGTCGTCTCGGTCGGTGGTGACGGCGCGATGTATGACATCGGTTTCCAGAACCTCTCCCGCATGATGATGTCGGGCATGCCGATCAAGGTGATGGTGCTCGACACTCAGGTCTACTCCAACACCGGTGGCCAGGCCTGTACCTCGGGCTTTATCGGTCAGATTTCCGACATGGCCCCCTACGGCAAGGCGTGGAAGGGCAAGAAGGAGGAGACGCGTAAGGAGATGTCGATTATCGGCATGGCCCATCGAACCAGCTACGTGCTGCAGGGTTCTATCTCCAACGTCACCCATCTGATCGATGGTTACATCGAGGGCCTCAACAGCCGTCGCCCGGCACTCTTTAACATCTACGCGGTCTGTCAGCCCGAGCACGGTGTCGCTGATGACGCCTCGGAGATGCAGAGCAAGATGGCCGTCGAGTCACGCGCCTACCCACTCTATAAATTCGATCCCGATCTGGGCACTACCATCGCCGAGTGCTCCTCGCTCGAGGGCAATCCGCAGATGGATAACGACTGGCCGATCTACACGTTGAAGTACCTCAACGAGAAGGGCAAGGAGGAGAGCATGACTCTCCCCTTCACCTTCGCCGACTTCGCCGTCACCGAGGGTCGCTTCCGCAAGCAGTTCCGCAAGGCCCCGGCCAACACCTGGAACGATGACATGATCGCGCTACACGAGTTCATCGATATGGATGAGGATGATCGAGACGGTCGCTTCCCCTATATCTGGGTCGCCGATGCCAAGCAGCGCCTCAACCGCGTACTGGTCTCCCAGGAGCTGGTGCGCTCCACCATCGAGCGTCGCAACTTCTGGCGCCTGATGAAGTCGATGGTCGGTGTCGATCAGGTGGTCGACGCGCAGAAGATCGCCGAGGAGGCACGGGTCGACATGGCACAGCGCCTCACCTCTTCACTGCTTTCACTCGCCGCCAGTGGCGATGCCGCCAGTCTCTCCGGAGCACTAACCGGAGCCCCCTCTAACGGCAACGGCGGCAATGGCGCTGCGGCACACGCGGCCGATCTGGGTGACTACGAGCCGGTCTGGGTTGAGACACCCGAATGTACCGCCTGTGATGAGTGTATCGAGATCAATCCGAAGATCTTTACCTACAACGACGCCAAGCAGGCGGTGATTGTCGATCCCAAGGCGGGTTCCTTCCAGGATATCGTCAAGGCGGCGGAGAAGTGCACCGCCGAGTGTATCCACCCCGGCACACCGTTTAATGCGGGTGAGGCGGGAATCGATAAGCTGGTCAAACGCGCTGAGAAGTTCCAGTAGGACGGTAACGTGTTAGGACTACTCGACAAACTGCGACGCAAGACCTTTGCTCGCGGCATCCATCCACCGCAGCACAAGGAGACGGCGGAGGTGGAGATTCGCCGCCTGCCGTTCCCCTCGCGTCTGATCCTGCCGCTGGCACAGCACTTCGGCGCAGCCTCGAAGCCGCTGGTCCACGTTGGCCAGGAGGTGGTACGCGGTGAGCCGATCGCTGCGGCGGACGGCTTCATGTCGGTGCCGCTGCATGCACCGGCCACCGGTATCATCGAATCGATTGAGCTGATGCCCTCGGCACGCGGCCCCAAGGTCGAGTCGATCATTCTCAAAGTCCATCAGGGCTCGGCGCAGCGGGTGCTCTACGGCGCGCAGCGCGATGTCGAGACGCTCTCCCCCGCCGAGGTAATTCAGGCGGTACAGGATAGCGGCATGGTGGGGCTCGGCGGTGCCGGATTTCCCTCCCACGTCAAACTCTCGGTCCCGCCCGATCACACCATCGACACGCTGGTGGTGAACGGCTGTGAGTGTGAACCCTACCTCACCACCGATCATCGCATAATGCTCGAACAGGGTGATGATCTGATACGCGGTATCGGTTTTGCCATGCAGGCGGTCGGTGCCGAACGCGCCGTGATCGGCATCGAGGATAACAAGCTCGATGCAATCAAGAAGCTGCGCGAGCTGCTACCCAAAGATGGACCGATCACGGTGCAGTCGGTTAAGACCAAATATCCGCAGGGCTCCGAAAAGTTGCTAATCACCGCACTGCTTGGTCGTGAGGTCCCCTCCGGTGGATTCCCCTATCAGGTCGGCGTGGTGGTCAACAACGTCGCGACCCTCACCGAACTCGGCGTGCTGTTGCCCGAGTCGGAGGGATTGATCGAACGGGTCATCACCATCACCGGTCCCGGTGTCAGGAAGCCGGGCAACTACATCGTTACCCTCGGCACGCCGTTACGTTTCGTACTCGAGCAGGTCGGTTTCGAGGGGAGTCAGGCACACCTGATTCTCGGTGGGCCGATGATGGGCACCACCGTCGCCTCGCTCGATGTCCCGGTCACCAAACCGGTCTCCGGCATCCTGGTGATGAATGAACATGTGGTGCGTGAGAGGGCTGCCTGATGCCAACCTCCAAGATCGAACTGCGCACCTCACCCCATCTGCACAGCGCACCCAGCGTTGAGCAGATCATGCGCAACGTGGTCTACGCGATGCTGCCGATCTGCGCGATGGCGGTCTACCAGTTCGGTATCAGTGCCGCGGCGCTGATCCTGGTGGTGACCGGTAGCTGTGTACTGACCGAGTACCTTTTCAATCGCCTCTCCAACGCCAGTGCCACCATCGGTGACTGGAGCGCGACCATCACCGGCATGCTGCTGGCGCTGACACTGCCACCCGGCTTCCCACTCTGGATGGGCGCAGTGGCTGGCTTTATCGATATTGCGATGGGCAAGGTGATGTTTGGCGGTATCGGCTTCAATCTCTTTAACCCTGCCCTGGTCGGTCGCGCCTTTGTACAGGCCGCCTTCCCGGTAGCGATCACCACCTGGACACCGGCGATGGCACCGGGACGTTTCCTTGAGTTCATCCCATCGACCCTCGCCCTCCCCTTTATGAGCCCGCCAGCCATTGGCGACTGGATCGCCGCGAAGGGTGTCGACAGCTTTACCGGTGCCACACCGCTCGCACTGCAGAAGTTCGTAGGGGAGTCGCTATTTTTGCGAGAGTTTGTTTTGGGCATCCAAGCCCAAGCAAACAGCAAAAACTTCACGCGACCGTTTATGCCTGCGGCGCCCCG
>NZ_MPRL01000012.1:0-54067 GCF_002020875.1 Solemya pervernicosa gill symbiont
GGGGCGCCGCAGGCATAAACGGTCGCGTGAAGTTTTTGCTGTTTGCTTGGGCTTGGATGCCCAAAACAAACTTTCGCAAAAATAGCGACTCCCCGGATCGCTGTGCCCTGCACCTAGATTTCGTGCAGTTGCGGCACTGAAATGCATCTGGTCTGGTACATCGACAACGGTTACCTCGGGATGGTGTGCCCTCACCCAGTCGCCACTATTGTTTGGGCAGGAGTAGTCGACCACGATACAGTTCACGTTTGGCTGGGCGAGTGCCAGTGGCAGTGACTGCTGTAGATGGGACAGGCGTCCCATGCAGGTAGTGACAATATCGATTCTGGGTGGTGTGATGTCCATCTCTTTTATACCGTTGAGCTTAGGGCTCAAAGCTGGCCATGACAGGTGCGTGGTCCGAGGGGCGTTCCCAGCCACGTGGCTCCTTATCAATCTCAGATGCTGTGCACTTTTTAGCAAGTGATGAAGAGGCGAGGATCAGATCGATGCGCAAACCTCGGTTACGACGAAAACCGTTCATCCGGTAGTCCCACCAGCTAAAGCTATTCTCCTCCTGCTTGAAGAGACGGAAGGTGTCGGTAAAGCCAAGATCTAGTATCCGCTTTAGTGCATCACGCTCGGGCGTGCTGCAGAGAATGCGTTCATGCCACGCCTTGGGATCGTTCACATCGGCATCGGCTGGTGCAATATTAAAATCCCCCAGCACCACATAGTCGGAATGGTCGGTCAGTTCATTTTTAATATGGATGGATACTTTCTCGAGCCAGTTGAGTTTGTAGTCAAACTTATCTGACCCAACCTCGGAGCCATTCACTACATAGAGATCGAGAATACGCACCCCATTGATGGTTGCACCAAGGATGCGCCGCTGCGGGTCGTCGAGATCGGCCACATCGGTTATTACATCTTCGATGGCATGTTTGCTGATGATCGCCACGCCGTTATAGGTCTTCTGTCCGGAGAAGGCGGCCTGATAACCCGCCGCCTCCAGCTTATCACGCGGAAACTTCTCGTCGACACATTTGGTCTCCTGCAGCACCAACACATCGGGCTGGGCGCTCTCCAGCCAAGTCAGGACATGAGATAGGCGGACATTGATGGAGTTGACGTTCCAGGTGGCGATTTTCATTTGTTGCTCGAGTAATCCGATGTAATTCAGGGGTAAGCTGAATCGATTATAAACGTATAGTCAGGAAGTGATGTCGCGAGAAATAGTTTTAAACGCTGCGACCATCATTCAGTACTTCGGCGCAGCATCATCCCCCACGATGTGGGGATTCGATTAGGCAGCCAGGCCACTGTGACGCAGCAGTGCGTCGATGGTCGGTTCACGGCCACGGAACTCAACAAACAGCTCCATCGGCTCGCGTGAACCGCCCTGCTCGAGAATGGCGCTTAGAAAGCGTAGCCCGGTCTCGCGATCGAAGATGTGACTCTCCTCGAAGGCGCTGAAGGCATCGGCTGAGAGTACCTCGGCCCACTTGTAGCTGTAATAACCTGCGGCGTAACCACCGGAGAAAATGTGTGAGAAGCTGTGTGGGAATCGGTTGAAGGAGGGGGGCTCGATTACGGACACCTCTTCGCGCACCTCATTGAGCAGTTCGTAGATACGACCGCCACGCTCCGGGTCGAACTCCATGTGCATGCGGAAATCGAACAGGGAGAATTCGAGCTGACGCACCATCTGCATTGCTGACTGGAAGTTGCGTGCGGCGATCATCTTTTCGTAGAGATCGTCGGGTAATGCTTCGCCGCTCTCGACGTGGCCGGAGATCTCGTTGAGTGCATCGCGCTCCCAGCACCAGTTCTCCATGAACTGACTCGGCAGCTCGACCACGTCCCACGGTACGCCGCTGATGCCCGAGACGCTTGGGTGGTCGATGCGGGTCAGCATATGGTGCAGACCGTGGCCGAACTCGTGGAACAGGGTCTGCACCTCGTCGTGGGTGAAAAGCGCCGGTTTGTCACCGATCGGGGCGGTGAAGTTGCAGGTAAGGTAGGCAACTGGAGTCTGCAGGCCGTCTGCGGTGAGGTGCCGACTGATGCACTCATCCATCCAGGCACCACCGCGTTTATTAGTGCGCGCATAGAGATCGAGGTAGAACTGGCCACGCAGCTCACCCTGTTCGCTACGGATATCGAAAAAACGTACATCCTTGTGCCAGGTTTCTATATCGTGCTGCTCCTCGACACTGAGGCCGTAGAGGCGTTCGATAACAAAGAACATGCCCTTCAAGACCCGATCCTCCGGGAAGTAAGGCTTGAGCTCCTCCTGGCTGACGGCGTATTTATGCTGGCGCAGCTTCTCCGAGTAGTAGGGGATGTCCCACGCCTCAAGCCCCTCCATGCCGTGCTGGTTGCGTGCGAAGATGCGCACCTCATCGAGGTCGTGGCGTGCCATCGGCAGTGAACGTTCGGCGAGGTCGTTGAGAAACTGCAGAACCTGTTCCGGATTGGTCGCCATCTTGGTGGCGAGCGAACGCTCGGCGTAGTTGGCAAAACCGAGTAGTTGCGCTGCTTCGTGGCGCAGTGCCAGGATCTGTTCCATCAGCTCGCTGTTATCCCACTGACCGGCATGTGGTCCCTCGTCGGAGGCGCGGGTGACGTAGGCGGTGTAGAGCTCACGGCGCAGATCGCGGTTGTCGGCGTAGGTGATGATTGGGAAGTAGGAGGGGAACTGTAGATTAAAGAGCCAGCCTTCGAACGCCTCGGCCTCGGCATTCTGTTTTGCCATCTGGACCGCGCTCTCGGGCAGACCAGCGAGTTCACTCTCATCACTTACTTCACGTTTCCAGGCGTTGGTCGCATCGAGCAGGTTTTCGCTGAACTTATTGGTCAGCCTGGAGAGCTCCTGCATGATCTCCTTGTAGCGCTGCTGCTGTGCCTCGGGCAGATCGATACCGGAGAGGCGGAAATCACGCAGGGCGTTATCGACGATCTTCTGCTGTGGACCACTCAGCTGCGGGTACTCCTCACCATCGGCGACCTGCTGGAACGCCTCGAAGAGGTCGCGGTTCTGCCCCATCTCGGTGGCATAGTCGCTCAGTTTGGTGAGACAGGCGTTGTAGGCGTTGCGCAGTGCATCGGAGTTGACCACCGAGTTCATGTGGCTGACCGGTGACCAGGCGCGGTTGAGACGATCCTCCAGATACTCGAGTGGTTCGACCAGATTCTCCCAGCTGCAGTGTTCGGTGGTGGCGAGCAGTGCTGTGACCCGGTCGCGATTCTCCTTCAACAGCGCATCGATGGCCGATTCAACGTGCTCCGGTTGGATGGCTGAGAAGGGGGGTAGACCGGTCATCTCGAGTAGCGGGTTGGACATGCTCTATCCTCAATAAAGTACAGCGGGTTGTGGTTAAATGGCGCTCTAAATCTAGCAGAGTGCACAGTGGCCAACAAAGAATCCCAAACAGTGAGTGAGGAGATTACAACACACCCTTACGATGCGCTGACCCCCGAGGTGGTACTCGATGCGGTTGATAGCTTCGGCGTGGTGGCGAGCGGTTCGCTGCTGGCGCTTAATAGCTATGAAAATCGCGTCTATCAGGTGGGGCTCGATGAGGGTGAACCGTTGATCGCAAAGTTCTACCGGCCGGGACGCTGGAGCAGCGAGGCGATCCTTGAGGAGCACGCCTTCAGTCACGCCCTGCAGGAGCACGAAATTCCGGTGGTGGCGCCGCTCAAGGGAGAGAATGGTGAGTCTCTCTTTGAGCATGCTGGTTTCCGGTTTGCACTCTTTCCTCGCCGTGGTGGCCATGCCCCGGAGCTGAGCGATTTCGATCATCTTGAGTGGTTGGGGCGCTTCATGGCGCGCATTCATGCGGTGGGTGCCAGTGGTGAATTCGAACATCGACCCACGCTGGGTGTCGCCTTTTACGGCAGACCCGCATTGGATTACCTGCTAGAGAACGACTTTCTTCCGAGCTATTTGGCGTCTGAGTATCAGTCGCTGGCTGAGCAGATGCTGCAACGAGTCGATGCGGCCTTTGCCGAACTTCCCAATTTGCAGATGCTGCGTATCCACGGTGATGGCCACGTCGGCAACGTGCTGTGGCGTGAGGGGCCGCACTTTGTCGATCTCGATGACTGTATGACTGGGCCTGCGATTCAGGATCTCTGGATGCTACTCTCGGGCGAGCGCCACGAGATGGTAATGCAGCTTGATGCACTATTGATGGGATATGAGGAGTTCTTCGAGTTCGATCTGCGTGAACTGACGCTGATCGAGCCACTGCGTGCCTTGCGCATGATCTACTATGCGGGCTGGCTGGCGCGCCGTTGGTCTGATCCCGCCTTCCCGATGGCCTTTCCCTGGTTCAATAGCGAACGTTACTGGGAGGAGCAGCTGGTGGCGCTGCGCGAACAGTTACTGCGCCTGGACGCACCGCCATTAACACTCGGAGCGTAGCTCTCTAGGCGGCGCGACCGCTAAACATCTTCGCCATCAACTCCAGACTGCGTGCCATCTTGCTGAGTGATTCACTCGCATCGGCAGTCTGCTGCATGCCATCAACCGTCAGCTCATTTACCTCGGTGATGGTCGAGACGTTCTCTTCGATATTGGTTACCACGCTGCTCTGTTCATTGGCGGCGTTGGCGATCTGTGCATTCATGTCGCTGATGGTGGAGATGGCGCGGGTTATCGTATCGAGTGCCTCACCCGCCTCAGAGGATTGATCGACGCCCTCTTGAGTGCGTTTGCGGCTGGTATCCATCACCGTCACCGCTTTGGTTGCGCCATCCTGGAGTCGCTCGATCATCGTCTGTATCTCAAGTGTGGCCGATGAGGTGCGTGAGGCGAGGGTGCGAACCTCGTCGGCGACCACCGCAAAACCGCGTCCCTGCTCACCGGCGCGTGCCGCCTCGATGGCGGCGTTGAGGGCGAGCAGGTTGGTCTGCTCGGCGATACCGCGAATGACATCAAGCACGGTACCGATATCCTCGCTCTCGTTCTTGAGGCGGTTGATTACATCGCTTGCTTCACCGACCTCGTTGGCGATGGCATTGATAGAGCTGACGGTGTTGGTGACAACTTCGCTACCGTGGTTGGCCTCATTGGTGGCGGTCTGAGTCTGCTCGGCGGCCTGCTGGGTGTTGCGTGCCACCTCCTGGGCTGAGGCGGAGAGCTGGGTAACGGCGGTGGCGACCTGATCGGTCTGCTCATCCTGGTGACCAACGCCCATCTTGGTCAGGGTGATCGAGGCGGAGAGTTGTTCAGCGGTCTCTTCGATCTGTTTCACCGAGTCATCGATACGGTCGAGTACCGCACTGATCTCAGAGCGCTGCATCTTCATTGCCAGCTGTAACTGGCCCACCTCATCACGACGACCGGTATAGACCCACTGGGCAATTGGATTGTCGATCGTTTTACGCGATTCAGCGATCAGCTTGCGTAGTGGCGTCAGTAGCCAGTAGATACCGCCACCGATGATTGCAACAGCAATAGCGAGTGCCATCAGCACCACAGCGGTTTCGCTCTCATCGAGCGCAGCGAGCAGCAACGGCAGCATGCCGATACCGCAGAGCATGCCGAGTTTGACACCGAGACAGAGCTTGGCGCGTTTAAGTACGTTGGGACTCTTGCCAGCACTGAGCTGTGAATAGAGTTTCTCGGCGCGTGCAACATCCGCTTCATCAGCATGGCGGCGGACCGATTGGTATTCGACCGTCTTACTATCTTCAAAGATTGGCGTGGCAAAGGCGTCGACCCAGTAGTAGTCACCATTTTTGCAACGATTCTTGACGATACCTTTCCAGGAGTCACCGTTTTTCAATGTCGTCCAGAGATCATCGAAGGCGGCGGGTGGCATATCGGGGTGGCGCACCACATTGTGTGGCTCGTTGAGTAGCTCACTTTTCTCAAACCCACTGATCTGCACAAAACCGTCATTACAATAGGTAATCTGGCCCTTTAGATTGGTGGTGGAGAGTATGTAACTCTCATCAGATACTGGGACTTCCTGCTCTGTGACAGGCTGGTTATTACGCATCGACTTCCTCGCTAATTATTTTTATCTATTCGGTCGCTTAACCATCTTCATCGGTAGCTAAACGACATACTTGAGGATTTATAGGGTTACTGACGATGATGCGCCGGTTGTCGATAGGAGGCAACCATTTGAGATTTGCGGTTTTTATTGAGAATGATTCTAAAGGTAGGCGATGGTCCCACCCCAGATGGGGCGGGTTATCTGTTATGACTGGAGTTGGTTTCTGAAGTGAGTCGAGAGCAGGCTCATCTCTTCGGCGATATCGGAGTTCTCACCGCAGGCGGAGATCGTCTCGCTCATATAGACGGAGATCTGATCGTTGATCTCGATAATCGCGTGGATACTACGATTGATCTCCTCGGAGACGGTGCTCTGCTCGCTGGCAGCACTGGCGATCTGACTGTTCATATCGGAGATGGTGATCACCGAGTCGCTGATCTCGTTAAGTGCCTGCCCCGCACGCCCCGCCTGTTCAACGCCCTCCTGGCCCTTCTCACGACCCTTCTCCATGGCGGTGACGGCGCTGCGTGCCCCGCTCTGTAATCGCTCGATCATGCTCTGGATCTCTTGAGTCGACTCCTGAGTACGTGAGGCGAGGGTGCGCACCTCATCGGCCACCACGGCAAAGCCACGACCCTGTTCACCGGCGCGGGCGGCCTCAATGGCGGCGTTGAGTGCTAGAAGGTTGGTCTGTTCGGCAATGCCTTGGATGACATCCAGTACCCCGCCAATACCATCACTATCCTTGGCGAGCTGGTCGATTACCTCGGCAGAGCGTTCGACCTCGGCGGCGAGTTCACGGATTGAGGTGATGTTCTGTTCGACGACCTGACGCCCCTCGCTAGCGCTGCTGTTGGCGTGCTGCGCGGCTTCGGCGGCTTGAGTGGCGCTCTCGGCGACCTCCTGTGCCGAGGCAGAGAGCTCACTGATCGCGGTGGCTATCTGGGTGGTCTGTTGCTCCTGGTTCTGGATCTCGCCGTGAGTGGTACTGGAGGTGTCGGAGAGTTGCCCAGACATCGTCTTCATCTGCTCTACCGCGTTGGACATACGGCCTAGGATGGCGGCCTTCTCCGACTGCAATACCTTCATGGCCAACGTCAGTTCACCGCTCTCGCTCATATCGCCGGTGTAGACGTGCTGCATGATCTTGTTGTCGATGACTCCACGTGCCTGACGAGAGACCTGACGTAGCTTGCGGGTGGCAAGTAATGTTCCGCTGACGCCGATAACGAGTGAGATAAGCAGCGCGCCCAGCATGCCAGTGGTGGCGGGTTGATCGGCTATCAGGGTGTAGAGCACAGGGGGAAGCAGTGAGAGTAAGGTGATGAGGAAGAGGCGGTAGTGGATTGGAAGATTACGTCGTTTCAGCGCGGTGGGAACCTTGCCTGCGTTGAGGTTCTGGTAGAGTTTTTCAGCGCGCTCAACCAGTGAGCGTGATGGCTTGCTGCGCACCGATTGATACTCGGTTACCTCGCCGTTGCGGGTGATCGGGGTGGCAAAGGCGTCAACCCAGTAGTGATCGCCATTTTTGCAGCGGTTTTTTACGATGCCCATCCACGATTGTCGCTTCGACAGGGTATCCCAGAGATCCTGGAAGGCGGGGGATGGCATATCGGGATGGCGTACTAGATTGTGGGCTTTTCCCAGCAGCTCCTCTTCGGTGTAGCCGCTGATGTTGATGAAATCGTCGTTGCAGTAGGTGATCTGGCCCTTCAGATCGGTAGTAGAGAGGATGTTGGCCTCACTGGGGAAGAGGATCTCTTGACCGGTGACGGGATGATTTTTGCGCATTATCTACCTCCTGTAGATTCCTTATGCGTACCACGTGTATTCGAGTTGTTGTGATTAACTATCGGTAAGCGATGGCCGTAACTTTAGTATGGTTTTGGAATGGGTACAAATATTGTGGTTTATACGATGTGCTGTCCGCACACGACTGTGTAACCGGTGCGAGCAGGTAGGGGCGGTATTTCGCACCGGAGAGGGTTAGTTGAACTGTTTGGAGAGCAGCTGCAGGTTTTTCGCCATCTGTTCGATCTGATCACTGGTCTGGGCGGTACTCTCCATGCTGTCGACTGTGAGTTCGTTGACCTCACTGATGGTGTTGACGTGCTCATTGATCTCCTCGACCACGGTGCTCTGCTCATTGGCGGCGTTGGCGATCTGGGCGTTCATGTCGTTGATGTTGCTGACCGCCTGGGTAATGGTATCGAGTGAGGCACCCGCCTCGGCCGCACGCTCTACTCCGCGCTGTGCCTTCTCGCGCCCGCTATTCATCACCGTTACGGCTTCACCGGTCCCAGTCTGCAGCCGTTCGATCATTTCCTGGATCTCGAGTGTGGCTGAGGAGGTGCGTGAGGCGAGATTGCGCACCTCGTCGGCAACCACCGCAAAACCACGCCCCTGCTCACCGGCACGAGCCGCCTCAATGGCGGCATTGAGTGCCAGCAGGTTGGTCTGCTCAGCGATGCCACGAATCACATCGAGCACGGTACCGATCTCCTCGCTGTCGGACTGCAGCTTCTGGATCACCTCGGAGGAGCGTTCCACCTCCTTGGCCAGCTCACTGATAGTGTCGATCGTCTCAGAGACCACGCGACGGCCGTTGTCAGCATCCTGACTGGCAACTTGGGTCCCCTCGGCAGCATTCTGTGCGTTGCGTGCCACCTCGAGCGCTGAGGCGGCCAGCTCGGTCACGGCGGTGGCGACCAGATTGGTCTCGCTCTCCTGATGGGAGACACCCGCCTTGGTCAGGGTGACGTTGCCGGAGAGGCTCTGTGAGGTGGTCTCGAGCTGTTTGACTGCATCGCTGATACGACCCAGTACCGCTTTGAGTTGTGAACGAACCAGTTTGATCGCCAGACGCACCTCGCCACCTTCTCCGCGCTGGCCGGTATAGACCTGCTGAGCAACGGGATTTGAGACGATGCTGCGTGCCTCCTCGATTGCATGCTGCATCGGACGCATCACCAGCTGAATGCCGACAATGCCAATGGCAGCGGATACGAGCAGCGCCAGTACGGTACCAATGAGCGAGCTCTCCATCAGTGCAGCAATCAGAAGTGGAAGCAGTGCAGCGAGGACGATGAGGATAAGGCTCCCCTTGAGCCCCAGGGCTGAGGGCTTGATGGAGCTGGGGGTCTTGCCGGCGTTGAGTTGAGCGTAGAGTTTATCGGCACGCTCGACATACTCGGCTTCCGGCTTCATGCGTACCGACTGGTACTCGATGGTGCTGCCGCCATCGCGTATTGGGGTGGCAAAGGCATCAACCCAGTAGTGATCACCGTTTTTACAGCGGTTCTTCACCATACCCATCCACGATTCACCACCCTTGATGGTCTTCCATAGGTCATCAAATGCGGCCGGTGGCATATCGGGGTGGCGCACAATATTGTGCGGCTGATCCATCAGTTCTGACTCTTCAAAGCCGCTGATCTCGATGAAGTCTTCGTTGATGTAGCTGATTTGACCCTTGAGGTTGGTCGTCGAGAGGATATTTGCATCGTCTGAAAAATCGACGTTATTACCGGTTACAGGCAGGTTCTTACGCATCTGGATCTCTCCCAGTTCTCCGGAGCTTCCTATCTCCCGGTATTATGATTAGTTGTTTAAGCCTATATATCGGTGGATTGCATCACATCTTGAGTCAGAAATGAGCCTGATTTAGACAAGGTATACCACACTCTCTTACTACGAACTCACAATAACACTACTGGACGAATGGGTATGTGCGGGGCAAAAAAAATGGAAGGCTGGGGGAGCCTTCCAACAAATTAGACATTAAGGGAGGAAAAACATGTCTTGAAACCCACTGTAGTATTCCCTACCTATTCTGTCAAGTATATTGCAAATCGTCTCCTGAAAGATGGCGCACCGGGCGCATGTTGCTAGAATGGCCGCTTCAGATAAACGGTCCAGACAGGGGATTTTCATGGGTAAGCACTACGATCTGATCGCCATTGGTGGCGGCAGCGGCGGTCTTTCGGCAGCAGAGCGGGCAGCGCTATACGGTAAAAAGACGGCTGTGGTCGAACAGGCACGACTCGGTGGTACCTGCGTCAATGTTGGTTGTGTGCCGAAGAAGGTGATGTGGTTCGGTGCTGGCATTGCCCACGCCCTGCATGATGCCAAGGACTACGGTTTTGATGTCGATGTGAAGGGTTTCGACTGGGGCGAGCTGGTCAAGAAACGTGAGGGTTACATCGGCGGTATCAACGACTGGTTCCACACCTACCTGAAGGACTCGAACATCGATGAGATTGTCGGTACGGCGAGCTTTGTAGATGCCCACACCCTTGAGGTTGGGGGAGAGCAGTACACCGCCGATCATATCGTCATCGCACCGGGTGGTACGCCGGTAGTGCCTGACATTCCCGGCGCTGAGCATGGCATTGATTCCAACGGATTTTTTGAGCTCACCGAGCAGCCAAAGCGCGCTGTAATCGTCGGTGCGGGTTACATCGCCGTTGAACTTGCGGGACTGCTTAATGGACTCGGTACTGAGGTTTCTCTGCTGCTGCGTCGTGATCATTTCCTCTCCAGCTTTGACTGCATGCTGCGGGAGACGCTGATGGAGGATATGGTCAACAGTGGCGTGAATATCATGTCGCAGACTCAGATCGAACGCATTGAAAAGCAGGATGATGGCAAGCTCCATATCCACTGCCAGAGTGGCGTTGAGCTGACCGGCGTCGACAGTTTGATCTGGGCGATTGGTCGTGAGCCGTTGAGTGGCCCGCTAAACCTCGATGCGGCTGGGGTCGAACATAACGAGCAGAGTTATATTCCCACCGATGAGTTTCAGAACACCAACGTTGAAAACGTCTACGCGGTCGGTGATGTGACTGGGCGTGCGCAGCTCACCCCCGTCGCGATAGCCGCAGCACGCCGCCTCTCCGACCGTCTCTTCAATAACCAGCCAGAGCGAAAGCTCGACTACGAAAACATCGCTACCGTGGTCTTTAGCCATCCACCGATCGGCACTGTGGGGCTTAGCGAGACGCAGGCGCAGGAGGAGCACGGTACGGCGGCTGTGAAGTGTTACCAGACTCGTTTTACCCCGATGTCACACGCCTTCACAGAGCATAAGGTGAGCACCGCGATGAAGCTGGTCTGCGTCGGTGCGCAGGAGAAGGTTGTAGGGGTGCACATCATCGGCCCCGGTGCCGATGAGATGCTGCAGGGCTTTGCCGTGGCGGTGAAGATGGGCGCGACCAAGGAGGACTTCGATAATACCGTGGCGATTCACCCGACCAGCTCCGAGGAGCTGGTGACACTTCGCTAGTGGCTGTTCGCAGTTACAAGGGCATCACGCCGACCCTCGAGGCGGGTAGCTATGTCGATGAGCAGGCCGCTGTTATCGGTGATGTGGTACTCGGTGAGCAGAGTTCGGTCTGGCCGATGGCGGTGCTGCGTGGTGATGTGAACAAGATTCGTATCGGCAGACGTAGCAATATTCAGGATGGCACGGTCTGCCACGTCACCCACCGCCACCCCGCAAACCCAGAGGGTAATCCACTGATCATCGGTGACGATGTGACTATCGGACACAACGTCACCCTGCACGGATGCACCATTGGTAACGGCTGCCTGATCGGTATGGGATCGACCATTCTCGATGGCGCAGTATTAGAGGAGGGGGTACTGCTCGGTGCCGGTAGTCTGGTCGCTCCCAACAAGCGGCTGGAGGGGGGCTATCTCTGGCTCGGCTCTCCGGTTAAGCGAGTCAGAGTGCTCACAGAAAAAGAGCTGGCCTGGTTCAGTTACTCGGCTGAGCACTATAGAAAGCTGAAAGAGGACTATATTACTGAGGAATAGGGTCTGATGTGGGGCGTGTGGCAATGTTCTTTATTTCCAGTCGAGGCGAAGAGACGGTTGTTGAAGTGATCGTTCGTAATCTGCATGAGCGGGTGACGGAGTCGGAGTTGGAGACGCTGTTTAAGGCGTTTCGAAAAAAAGCGGATATCACGTTGGTGGCAAAGGCTGCAAAGGGTGCCTCATGTCGGTACGGATTGGCTCTTTTTCACTCAAAACGACACGCACAAAGTGCGATTAAACAGCTTGATGGGAAACCATTGCATGGACAGCCAGTGATTCTTAGAGAATTTATTGCGCGTAGTTACGGCAATGAGCGTCGTACGTTGGGATGGCGAAATAGAGTGTGGTCAGGTGCTGAACGCAGACAGCATGAGCGTCGATTTAGTGATGCAAATCGACCTATTGATGATTTTGACCAGTGGCTAAGTGATAGCGAAAAACCGGCTGCTGATGCTGAAATGGAGGTTGAGGGTTACCGCGAGCACGCGAGGAAATCGTAGTGTAATGCGTTTTGGAAGCAGCTGCTCTTTGTGATAGCGCTCAAGTCGACTTCTTAACAAATTTGGTCAAAATCACGATCTGCTGACCGTTTACCCTCCCCTCGATATGTTCTGCATTATCAGCAACCAGTGAGATACCACGTACGGCTGTGCCACGTTTTGCGGTGAAGTTGGCGCCCTTGACGTTGAGATCCTTGATCAGGGTGACGGTATCGCCCGCCTCAAGCTGTGCACCGTTGCTGTCGAGGTGTTTGATACCACTCTCATCACCTACGCCCTCACCGGTCGCCTCGGCCCAGCTCTGCATATCTGGTTCGAGGTAGAGCATATCGAGCAGATCCTGGGGCCACCCCTCACTGCGGAGGCGTGTCAGCATACGCCAGGCGACGACCTGTACAGCGGGCACCTGACTCCACATGCTCTCATTGAGACAACGCCAGTGGTTGGGATCGATAGTGTCTGGATTATTGAGCTGATCGCTACAAGTCTCACAGATAAGCAGGCACTGCTCGGCGCTGCCGTCCGAATTGGGCGGGATCTCATAAATGGCGAGCCCCTTGGTGGCACTGCAGAGTTCGCACTTCGATTCGCTGCGACTCTGCAGTTCGGATTCAACGCTCATGGTCGATGGTCTCTGGTTCGGTTAGCTATTGCTGAGTTCGTGACGCAGCAGTTCGATGATGGGCTGGGTGGCGGGTTTTACGCCGCGCCAGAGCAGGAATGACTCGGCTGCCTGCTCTACCAGCATGCCCAGGCCATCGGCGCAGTGGGTTGCGCCCTGTTCAGTGGCCCACTGGATAAAGGCGGTCGGTTCTGCGCCGTACATCATGTCGTAACACCAGCCCTCTTTGGCAATAGCGCTGGCTGGAATAGGCGGTACATCGCCCTGCAGACTGGCAGAGGTACCGTTGATGATCAGATCGAAGGGGCGTTCGTCGATCTGGTCGAAGCCGCAGCCCGAAATAGTTCCCAATTGGGCAAAGCCCTCGGCCAGTTCTATGGCACGTGAGGCGGTGCGGTTGGCGACCACAATCGCGGCGGGATTGGCAGAGAGCAGAGGAGCGAGTACGCCACGCACCGCGCCACCGGCGCCAAGTACCAGGATACGCGCGCCCTTTAGTTCGATCTGATAGTTATCGCGCAGGTCGGCGAGCAGGCCGACACCGTCGGTATTATCCCCCAGCAGGGTATTGTCATCGCGCAGCAGCAGAGTGTTGACCGCATTGGCGAGCCGGGCACGCTCGCTCAGCTCGGTGGCCAGCTGCCACGCCTCGAGTTTGAAGGGGACAGTGATATTGAGCCCCTTGCCGCCCTCGTTGCGGAACTCGGACACCGCCTGGGGAAAACTCCCTTCATCGACTCTGATCGCGCGGTAATCGAGCGCCTGTTCGGTCTGTTCAGCAAAGAGGGTGTGTATTCGAGGTGATTTGCTGTGTGCGATAGGGTTGCCCATCACGGCGTAGTGATCAGTCATGGTCAGATGATTCCAGAGAGGATGAGGCCGGCGTACCCGAAGGTGTCGAATACGCCGGTGGTTGGAGGTCTAGGACTCCTTGAGCCAGATAGCCGCCTGTTTGGCGTAGTAGGTAAGGATGCCGTCGGCCCCGGCGCGTTTAAAGGCGAGTAAGGATTCCATTACCACCGCCTTCTCCTCGAGCCAGCCGTTATCGCTGGCTGCCTTGAGCATCGCGTACTCACCGCTCACCTGGTAGACGAAGGTGGGTGCACCGAACTCATCTTTGATACGGCGCACAATATCGAGGTAGGGCATACCCGGCTTGATCATCACCATGTCGGCACCCTCGTCGAGATCGAGCGCCACCTCGTGGATCGCCTCATCGCTGTTGGCCGGGTCCATCTGGTAAGTGTACTTGTTGCCGGCACCGAGGTTGGCTGAGGAGCCGACCGCATCGCGAAATGGACCGTAGAAGCTGGAGGCGTACTTGGCTGAGTAGGCGAGGATACGGGTGTGGATGTTGCCAGCACCCTCGAGAGCATCACGGATTGCGCCGATGCGGCCATCCATCATGTCGGAGGGGGCGACGATATCGGCACCGGCAGCGGCGTGGGAGAGCGCCTGCTTGACCAGCACGTCGACCGTCTCGTCATTCATCACATAACCGCTTTCGTCGATCAGTCCATCCTGACCGTGGGTGGTGAAGGGGTCGAGCGCCACATCGGTAATTACGCCCAGATCGGGGAAGTTGGCCTTCAGGTTGCGCACCGCACGCTGTGCCAGCCCCTCGGGGTTGTAGGCCTCGGCGGCGTCGAGTGATTTCTGCTCCACCGGTGTGACCGGGAAGAGCGCCACGGCGGGTACGCCAAGCTCGACCAGCTGCGCCGCCTCAATCAGTAGCTCATCGATACTGACCCGCTCGACACCCGGCATTGAGGGAACCGCCTCACGCTGTCCCTCACCCTCGAGGATGAACATCGGGTAGATCAGATCGTCGCAGCTAAGCTGAGACTCGCGCATCAGGCGGCGTGAGAAGTCGTCGCGGCGCATGCGGCGCATGCGGCTGTTGGGGAATGCACTCATCTGATTCTCTCCTCGGAGATGGGGTTTTCGTTTCGGTAATCCTGTTAGGATAAATGAGTTCGCGCGACACGGCCAAATATTGGCACTGGCGTCTGCCAGGATCACGGTTAAAATCTGACCTTTACGCCACCACTCCAGGGAGTCCGGGATGCTCGAGTATCTCTTTTTCAACAAAAAGCTGTGTGACATCTTTATTGAGTTCCTGACCCGCAAGGCGATCGATTACGAGGTCAGTGACCATGAGGCGGGTTACAGCGTCGGTGTGCCGGAGAATATCGACGATGCGCTGGGAGGTCTGGTCGACGAGCAGTACGAGAATCTGCTGCAGGCCCATGTTGATGAGCTCGACGATGAAAACGGCTTTGAGAAGAATGTCGCCGGAGTCGGCATCGAGCTGGCCGATGGCACCCCCTGCACCATTCGCATCGATCCCGATCTGATGAGTCGCATGCTCAATGAGATCAGTCTCGAGGAGCTGCGCGATATGATTCACGATATCGCCAAGCAGATGGAAAACCCCGACAACCGGCCACTCTGTCACACCTAATAATTTTCGGTTTGAGTAGCGTTCAGTTCACAAGAGAGTATTGAGATGAGTAAACGGATTACAGTCATTGGAACCGGCTTTGCGGCCGTCACGGCGGTGCGTGAGCTGCGTAATCGTGACAGTTCGGCGGAGATCACGGTGATCGGTCGCAAGGCAGAGTTCGTCTTCCTGCCGAGTCTGATCTGGATCCCCTCGGGCATGCGTCAGGGGAGTGATCTAGTGGTCGGCCTCGATAACTTCTTTCGCCGCATGCGTGTTAATTTCCACGCCGGTGAGGCGACTGGCCTCAAGGATGGCGGTCGTACGGTGGTGACCGAGAACGGTGAGGTGGAGAACGATGCGCTACTGATTGCCTCCGGTGGTCGTTTCATCAAGAAACTGCCCGGTATCGAGAATGCCATCACCCCCTGTGAGGGGATCGCGGCAGCGGAGAAGATTCGCGACCGTATCGCGGAGATGCAGGGCGGCACCATCGCCATCGGCTTCAGTGGTAATCCTAAGGAGCCTTCGGCGATGCGCGGTGGGCCGATGTTTGAGTTCCTGTTTGGTATCGATACCCTGCTTCGCCAGCAGGGGCGACGAGATCAGTTCAAGCTGGTCTTCTTCACCCCGGCACCTGAGCCAGGTAAGCGCCTCGGGCCGAAGGCAGTCAAGGGGCTACTCGATGCGATGGCCAAGCGCGGCATCGAGACCCATCTCGGCCACAAGATGAAGCAGTTCACCGAGAGCAAGGTGATCACCGAGGGTGGTGAGTTCGATGCGAACCTGATCCTCTTCATGCCGGGGATGACTGGCAACCAGTGGTTTGATAATACCGAGCTGGCACGCTCCGAAGGTGGCATGCTCAAGGCCGATGCGCTCTGTCGTGTCGAGGGGAGTGAGCGGATCTATGTGGCGGGTGATTCCGGTAGTTTCCCCGGTCCCGAGTGGATGCCGAAGCAGGCACACATGGCTGATCTGCAGGCGAAGGCGGCGGCTGCCAACATCGTCGATGAGCTGGCGGGTCGAACATCGAACACCGGCTTCAAGGTGGAGCTGATGTGTATCGTCGACTCTCTTAATAGCGGCATGCTGGTCACCCGTACGCCCAAGCGCAATCTGATGCTGCCGCCGCTTCGTATCGGCCATTGGGCCAAGCGGATCTTCGAGTGGTGGTATCTACGCGGCCTGCGCTAGCCATTAACGGACGGATGGTGTCGAATCGGCTATTATCCGAGTGAACAGGTCTGAATTGGAACAGTAATGCACGCAACCCTTCCGCTGCTTGAGAAGAGCGACTTCCCGGCGCTGAGCCGCGCCAAACTCGAAACACTGCAGGTCAATCTCGGCTACCGCTGCAACCAGCAGTGTCTGCACTGCCACGTCAACGCCGGGCCGAAACGCACCGAGGAGATGTCGGCGGAGACGATCGAACAGATCATTACCTTCATTAAGGCGAACCGGATCAAACGCCTCGATCTGACGGGCGGTGCCCCCGAACTAAATCAACACTTCCGCCAGCTAGTCACCACGATGCGCAATATGGACGTGCATGTGATCGACCGCTGCAATCTCACCATCCTGCAGGAGCCGGGGCAGGAGGATCTGGCACAGTTCCTCGCCGACCATCAGGTGGAGATCACCGCCTCGCTCCCCTGCTACCTGAAAGAGAATGTTGAGTCGCAGCGGGGGCGTGGTGTCTATGAACGCAGTATTGAAGGGCTGAAGCAGCTCAACGCACTCGGTTACGGTGAGGCGGGAAGTGATCTGGTTCTTAACCTAATGTTCAACCCCATAGGCCCTTCTCTGCCACCGCCGCAGACGGCGCTTGAGGCCGACTATCGAAAGATTCTGGGTGAACAGTACGGTATCCGCTTCAGTCACCTGCACACCCTGACCAACATGCCGATCAAACGATTTGGCAGCACCCTGGTCTCCAAGGGGGGCTTTGATGACTACATGGCGCTGCTGCGTGGTTCCTACTGTGCCGATAATCTCGAAGCGGTGATGTGCCGCACTTTGATCAGTGTTGACTGGCAGGGTTACCTCTACGACTGCGACTTTAACCAGATGCTGGAGATGTCACTGCAGGCCGGTGGCCGTGAGCGGACCCATATCAGTGATCTGCAGGATCAGCAGATCGAGGGGCAACCAATTGCTGTGGCCGACCACTGCTACGGCTGTACCGCCGGTCAGGGGAGTAGCTGCGGTGGGCAGCTCGACTGAACATGACCACTGAGGGTGGTGCGAGCCTGTTATCGGGTGAAAGCCCTTCGCTAGCCCTCTGGTATGCCGAGCCGATGTCACAGTCAGAGGCGGAGGTGCTGTTCAAGAGGGCACAACAGGCGCAGCGGACGGCGCTGATCCATGCGACATCACCCTTCCTTCCCAGACTGACCGCCCTACTCGCCAGCTTCTGGCTCGGGGGGTATGAGGAGGATGAGTGGTTACAGATGGCGCAGCTCGCCAGCAGTGAATATGAGCAGGTGCTGGTGGAACTGCTGCAGGGGCAGCTATTGGTGAGCCGCAAGCTGTCGGGTGCACTACATCACCTCAAATCGGCCTTTATGAAGGCGAGCAATCTGCTCGAAGCGGAGGGTTACTTCGAGGTGCTTAAACGCCACGAAGTGCTCGCCTGTCTACCCACTGCGCCACACCCCGCCGAACCGCTTGGACTCGAGGCACTGCTGACCGAGGCGGCGGTGATTCAGCGCATGGGCGGATGTACAGCCATGGTGCCAAAACGCGAACCGATCGACACGGTTGGCTGAACGGGCACCAACGGTGCTTTAAACAATCTAATGATCTGGCTGGTTGCTTTGCAGCTTTTAGGCTGAGGTGTTTGGTGGTGCTCTTTTTAGAAAATCTGCTCAAGATCTGTCTGGAGGCGGCCCCCTGGCTGCTCTTTGGCCTGGTCGCGGCGGCGGTTATCAAAGTACTGCTACCGGAGGGCATAGTGGCACGTTGGCTGGGTGGACGTGGCCTCTGGTCGGTGACCAAGGCGGCATTGATTGGGGCACCGTTGCCGCTTTGCTCATGTGGTGTGTTGCCGGCGGCGCTGGCGGTGCGCCGTGGTGGAGCATCGCGTGGCTCAACGCTCTCCTTTCTAATCGCTACCCCCGAGACAGGGGTCGATTCGGTGGCGCTCTCCTACGTGTTGCTCGGACCCGTCATGATGGTGGTACGCCCGATTGCTGCGGTAATCACTGCGGTAGTGACCGGCCTTCTGGCGCTGTTTTTACCGGATGCAGAGAGAACCCGATTGGAGCCGAATCAACCCGAAATAACTGAGAGTTGCGGCAGCGACTGCACGAGTGGCTGTGAATCGGAGGTCGAAGTGAAGGATTCAGAAACGGCGCTCTCACCCTACCTGCGCGCAACGTTCGATATCTGGGATGACATTGTCTTCTGGCTCGCCATCGGTATGGTGCTGGCGGCGCTGGTCGAGACCCTGGTGCCGCCACTGGCGTTGGCACAGTGGGGCAGTGGTCTGGCGGCGATGGGTATGATGCTGCTGATCGGTATCCCGATCTATATCTGCGCCACTGCCTCTACGCCAGTGGCAGCCGGGCTGCTGTTGACCGGCATTTCACCCGGCACGGTACTGGTCTTCCTACTTGCGGGCCCCGCAACGAATATAGCGACCCTGATGGTGGTTGGGCGTGAACTGGGGCGTGCCACAGCAGCAATCTATCTGTTGGGTATTGCGATCTGCAGTGTGTCGCTAGGGCTGCTGCTGGATGCACTGCTCGGCTGGCAGCAGATTGATGTGGTCGCGCAGCTGGCAGCAAGTGGTGAGCTGGTACCTCTCTGGTTGGCGGCGCTAAGCCTGCTACTGCTACTGTTTGCCATCAGGCCGTTACGTCGGCTGTTCAATAGGGTGTTGCCGCCGTAGTGATGGTGCGAGTGAGAGCTGGATTTAATAAGAAAACCTGGAGTTCAAAATGAAGAGTTTTGTTGTGCAGTGGTTAGAGACGATTACCGGCATCGCCTTTGTCTTGATCGTTGTTCTCGGTGTTGTATCGGGTGCGCAGGATGGGCCGCTCGGTGCACTGCTCGGTCTTGTGGGGGGGCTGATCGGCGGCATCTTCGCTACCGGTCTGGTCTACACCCTGCTCTCGATCAATGAGCGGCTGGGCAATATCCATAGCCTGATGGAGCAGCAGAAGTAGCGTCTATTTTTTACCCAGCCAGTCACGTGGCCTGAGGTAGTTCTCGTAGAGATCCGCCTCGGGGCTGTCGGGCTCTGGCTGCCAGTTGTAGCGCCACTTCACCAGTGGCGGTAGTGACATCAGGATCGACTCGGTGCGACCACCGCTCTGCAGACCGAACAGGGTGCCGCGGTCGAAGACCAGATTGAACTCTACATAGCGGCCACGACGGTAGAGCTGGAAGTCACGTTCGCGTTCACCGAAAGGGGTCGCCTGGCGTCGCTGGACGATCGGTAGGTAGGCGTCGGTATAGCTGTTGCCGACGCTCTGCATAAAGGCGAAAGCAGTATCGAAACCAGGGCTGTTGAGGTCATCGAAAAAGAGTCCGCCGACACCACGGGTCTCGCTGCGGTGTTTGAGGAAGAAGTAGTCGTCGCACCACTTCTTATATTTTGGGTAGAGCTCTGGGCCGAAGGGATCGCAGGCCGCTTTGGCACATTGGTGCCACTCAACTACATCCTCATGGAAGGGGTAGTAGGGTGTCAGATCATAACCACCGCCGAACCACCAGACCGGCGCCTCGCCCTCCTTCTCCGCGATGAAGAAGCGTACGTTAGCGTGCGAGGTGGGCACATAGGGGTTGTGGGGGTGGATGACCAGTGAAACTCCCATCGCCTGAAAGCTACGCCCGGCCAACTCGGGGCGGTGGGCTGTGGCTGAGGCGGGCATGGAGCTACCGAAAACGTGAGAGAAGTTGACCCCAGCCTGCTCGAATACTGTGCCGTCGCTCAACAGGCGGGTGCGTCCGCCGCCGCCCTGTTCTCGCTGCCACTCATCAAGTTCAAAACGTGCCTTACCATCCGCAGTCTCAAGTGCTGCACAGATATGACTCTGCAGCTTGAGCAGATAGCTTTTTACCGCTTCGATATCGGGACTGTTCAAGATGAGGGGGAGCGGGGAGTCAGAGCTGACTCCCCGCAGACTTCTATTTAGGCTTCTTCGACGCGTTTTGCAGAGCTGACCACAATCGGTTCAACCGGTACGTCCTGGTGACCGCCCTGGTTACCGGTCTGTACCTTGGCAATGTTGTCGATCACATCCATGCCATCAACAACCTTGGCGAAGACGGCGTAGCCGAAGTCACGCGAGCCGTGGTCGAGGAAGGCGTTGTCGACCACATTGATGAAGAACTGTGAGGTGGCGCTGTCGACCTCCGAGGTGCGCGCCATCGAGAGAGTGCCGCGCTCGTTCTTCAGGCCGTTGTCCGCCTCGTTCTTGATCGTCTCGCGTGTCGTTTTCTGGCTCATCGATTCATCAAAGCCACCGCCCTGGATCATGAAGCCGGGGATCACACGGTGGAAGATGGTGCCGTCGAAGAAGCCGTCGTCGACATATTTGAGAAAGTTCTCAACGCTGATCGGTGCCTTCTCGGGGTAGAACTCGAGGGTGAAGTCGCCGTGTGAGGTGGAAAAAACAACCATGGGTATGCTCCTGATCTCTCTAAATCGGTTTGGACCGCGATCGTCGCGGTGAAAATTCCAGAAGCGGCAAATTCTAGCGCTTTATCGGAAAAATTACCTCTATTCCCCTAGCAATCAACGGGGTAAAGGGGGCGTTGGAGTTGATCAAGTAGCTGTTCAATCCGTTCGTCACGCAGCCGATCGTTGTATGGCTTTGCCGGGTGTTTGCCCCATACCGGTGCTGGCCAGCTGGGATCGGAGGCGTAGCGGGCAATATGGTGTATGTGCAGTTGTGGCACCAGATTGCCGAGTGCGGCGACGTTGATCTTTTCGGCCGCAAAGGCCGTTTCAATAGCGCTGGCCAGGGCGCTAGACTCAGAGATCAGCTGCTGCTGATCGCCCTCGTCGAGATGGTGGATCTCGCGTAGCTCACTCCTCTCCGGCACCAGAATGAACCAGGGATAGCTGGCATCGTTCATCATCAGCAATCGGCAGAGTTCAAAACGACCTAGAGTAAAGCAGTCGTTATCGAGCTGTGGGTGGAGTTGAAACATAGCCAGTTACCGAAGTCTCGGTGAATTACTGCTGTGGTTGCATCAGCATCGAGAGGATGTCGGCTGCCTGACCGTTGATGGTCAGTGCACCCTTGCGGTACTCGATGCGGCTGCGGTAGCTGTCGCCCTGCTCAACGATCCACTGCTGTTGACCAAACAGGATCAGCTGGCTCTCAACCCCTTGTAGCGCCAGCGCTTCAAGTTCATCGTCGGCGATCTCCTGTCCCTGCTGGGCAGCGGCGGTGGCGATACGCTGTTTGCTCGATTGGAGCATCGCTTTTTTCACCAGTGCCTTGGGCATGTCGAACTCAACATCGCCGTCGAGATCCATCAGTAGTGCCATCGGTTGATCGAGATGGAGATTGCCATCGCCGGTGTAGGCGATGCGCAGGTTGCCGTTAACCCTCCCTTCGGGAGTGGTCGCCCCCATACGGGTGATTGAGATCTCGGGTGAGCTGCGCAGTAGGGTCGGTAGATTGCCGATCAGGGTCAGCCCCATCATCTGTACAGCGGCTTCTGGTTCGATGCCCATCGCCTGAATCTCGGTGATTTTCCGATTCAGCTCCACATAGGCGTCAATATCGAGATGTTTGATTTCGATCGCATAGCCGGGAGCGGTGAGCTGATAGTCATCGACGGTGAGGCTGTCGGCATCGAACGCGACGGAGATGGTGTGTAACTTCTCGCTCTCAGCCTGCTGATTAGAGACGATGCGTAGCTTGTCGAGGCGGAAGTCGGGTTTGTCGGGTGCAGTGAAGTCGAATTTAAGATGATCCATGCCGATACGACTCTCGCCGATCCAGACCATATCGCGTACACGGTTCAGATTGGCGAGCATGGAGATCTCGCCCATCTCCATACTCGCCTCGCTATCGGAGACCTTGAGACCTGGCGCCTTTAGATCGGCGTTGGTCTGCTTCATCTGTTGGTCTTGATGGATGGTGCCGTTCACTCCCTGCCACTCGATCGCAACCGAAGGGCGTTCCAGTGCGCTGCCGCTAAAGGCGGGTGAGAGGATCTCGGTTGCCTCGCTACCATCATGGGCGATTCGGCTGATGACGCTCAGTGGTGCTTGATCACCAAAGTAGTGTTTGAACTCGTACTGCTGATCGGCGGGGATAGTCGCCTCAGTGGTAATGGTAAAGGCGTCGGTGGAATCGATTGTAGGACCATGCTGGATCTTATGGTTGAGTTCGAGAATCAGGGTGCCCTTCTGATGATTAAGCGTCATCTGGGAGCGTGCACTCGCATCGAAGAGTGAGCGCTGATACTCGAGTCTGTCGAGCTTGATAACGCCAGGTGTGGTGTAGCGTGTCAGCAGGGTATCGAAGTGTTGCTCGGCCTGCATGCCGTTGTAGTAGGGGAGTCCAACAGCGGCGCCCGCCGCGCCGAGTGTGATGATGGCCAGTACGCTCTTTGTACCCATGGTGTTATCCCTGTCTTATTAGTTGTTGGCTGAAGGTTGCGACGTTAACAGAATCGCGTGATGGCGGCATGTATCGATGAGTTTTAGCCGGCACGAATCAGTCGCCCATTAGCGGCATCGCGGATCTCGGTTGGCTGAGCGTTCCCACCTAACTCACCGTGAAGTGTGTAGTCGAGTCGATTGTCGAAATATTGCTCTACACGCAGAGCGCTACGTGCTGGTGGTTGATTGCTACGATTGGCGCTGGTTGAGACCAGCGCACCTCCAAAGCTGTCGCAGAGTGCAGCGGCTAGTGGGTGGGCGGTGACCCGTACAGCGAGTGTGTTGTGATGACCGCATAGCCACTGAGGTACCTCTGAGCGAGCGGGAAGTAGCCAGGTAGTCGGGCCGGGCCAACGCTGACTGATCCGCCTTAGCATCGGTTTGGCTAGTGGTTGTAGAAAGGGTTCAAGCTGCACTAATTCGGAGGCGATCAGAATCAACCCCTTATCGATAGGGCGCTGCTTTAACGCCAGCAGGCGCAGCACAGCGGCTCCATTGAGGGGGTTGCAGCCGAGGCCAAAGACCGACTCTGTTGGATAGGCGACGATGCCACCACGCCGTAGTGCGTGGGTGGCATGCCTGATCTGGAAGGGTGTGGCCAAGGGATAGGCCCGCTGCTTAGGCTAGCCCAAGCTCCTTTTGCACTTCGTCATTGCGGGCGAGAATCTTTTTCTTGTTCGCTTCACGCTCATCGCGCAGCTTCTGTGCCAGATCGCTATCGGAGACGGCCATGATTTGTGCGGCCAGATAGGCGGCGTTCTTGGCGCCAGCACTTCCGATAGCAACGGTGGCAACCGGGATACCGCCGGGCATCATTACGGTGGAGAGCAGCGCGTCCTGACCCTTGAGTGGGCCGCCGTCCATCGGTACACCGATAACGGGGCGTACGGTGATGGCGGAGACAGCGCCGGCGAGGTGCGCTGCAAGGCCTGCAGCACAGATAAAGGCCTGACAACCGCGCGCTTCAGCACCGGTGACATAGTCGTGGGTTGCCTCTGGGGTGCGGTGTGCCGAGTGGATACGCACCTCATAGGTAATATCAAAAGATTTCAGGGCCTTGAAGGTGGCCTGCAGCGCGGGCAGGTCGGAGTCAGATCCCATCAGGATGGCTACGAATGGTTTGCTCATGTTGATAACTTCCGTTTCTTAACTTTGTGAAAAATGGTGGTTTGTAATCTAGCTGTCGCTGGAGGATTCGTTCTCTTCAACCTCATAGGGTTCGGCGAAGTCACACTCGCTCTGCGGGCAGACCTTCTCGGTACCGCGACGCTTGGTGGTCTTGACGGTAACAATCGGCCAGTCGCATTTGGGGCACGGCTCGTTGAGTGGCTCGTTCCAGATCGCGTAGTCGCAGTCGGGGTAGCGGGCACAGGAGTAGAAGATCTTGCCACGGCGTGAACGACGCTTGAGGATCGTCCCCTGTTTGCATTTGGGGCACTCTACGCCGGTATCTTCCGGTTTGATCAGCGGTTCGATGAACTTGCAGTCGGGGTAGCTGCTGCAGCCGATGAATTTGCCGTAACGACCCTGCTTGATAACCAGCTGAGAGTCACAATCGGGGCAGCTACGACCCTCGACAATTTCAGGTTCGTTGCTGCTGTTGTCATCGCCCAGATTACGGGTGTAGTCGCATTCCGGGTAACCGCTACAGCCAACAAAGCGGCCACGACGTCCGAGGCGGATGTTGAGAGGCTTGCTGCACTTGGGGCACTCCTCGTCGAGCGCTTCGGTGGTAACGTCGCTACGTTTGACGCTCACCTCCTTATCGTCGATCTGTTCCTTGAACGGTTTCCAGAACTTGCTCAGCACCGGCACCCACTCCATCTCGCCACGTGAGATCGCATCGAGATCATCCTCGAGCTTGGCGGTGAAGTCATAGTCGACGTAGGGGGTGAAGTGTTCAGTAAGGAAACGCTTTACCACCCGGCCGACATCGGTGGGGATGAAGCGTTTTTTGTCCATCTCTACGTATTCACGGTTCTGCAGGGTGGAGATGATGCTGGCGTAGGTGGAGGGGCGGCCGATGCCGTGCTCCTCAAGCGACTTGACCAGACTCGCCTCGGTGTAACGTGGTGGTGGCTCGGTGAAGTGTTGGACCGGCTTAATCTCGACCAACTCGACCGTCTCACCCTCATTCATCGGTGGTAGCAACTTCTCATCACTGTCGCCCTTGGCATCATCCTTACTCTCCTGATAGAGGGTCATGAAGCCGGGTTTGGTGATGGTGGAGCCGGTGGCGCGGAAGGTGTTGCCTTCACCGGCGCCGAGATCAACTGCCACAGTGTCGAGGGTGGCATGGATCATCTGGCAGGCGACGGTACGCTTCCAGATCAGGTTGTAGAGTTTGTACTGCTCGGTAGAGAGACGGTCTTTTATCTCGTCAGGGAGATGGTTGACCGAGGTGGGGCGTACCGCCTCGTGCGCCTCCTGAGCATTCTTCGATTTGGTCTTGTAGCCACGCGCTTCCTTCGGCACATTTTCTGCGCCGTAACGCTCTGCGATCAGACTGCGAATCTCATCCAACGCCTCCTGGGCGAGATTAACCGAATCGGTACGCATGTAGGTGATCAGGCCAACGGTCTCACCACCAATATCAACACCTTCATAGAGTTGCTGTGCGGTACGCATGGTGCGCTGTGTGGTAAAGCCGAGCTTACGCGACGCCTCCTGCTGCAGAGTAGAAGTGGTGAAAGGGGCGGCCGGATTACGACGGCGCTGCTTCTTCTCCACCTTGTCGATGGTGAGCTTGCCGCCTGCTGCCTCAAGCAGGGTGCGCTCCGCCTCAGAGGCGAGTTCACCGTTGTTGATGGTGAACTGTCCGAGCTTTTCACCCTTATAGTAGGAGAGCTTGTAGTAGGAGAGCTTGGCCTGTAGCGGCTGACTATCCTTACTCGCGCCCGCCTCAATGGTCCAGTACTCACGCGCCTCGAACGCCTCGATCTCCTCCTCGCGTTCAACGATCATGCGTAGCGCGGGGCTCTGCACTCGTCCGGCGGAGAGACCGCGACGGATCTTTTTCCACAGTAGTGGTGAGAGGTTGAAGCCGACCAGGTAGTCGAGGGCGCGACGCGCCTGCTGCGCATCAATCAGTGATTGAGCCAGTTCGCGAGGGTTGGCGACGGCATCATTGACGGCGCGTTTAGTGATTTCGTGGAAGACAACACGGAAGACCGGTTTCTCTTTTAGTAGCTTTTTGGCGCGTAGTATCTCTAGCAGATGCCAGGAGATCGCTTCACCCTCGCGATCAGGGTCAGTTGCGAGATAGAGTACATCGGCCTTGCGAAACGCCTTGGCGATCGCTTGCACATGTTTGTCGTTTTTGTCGATCACCTGATACTTCATAGCGAAGTCGTTATCGGGATCGACCGCACCCTCTTTCGGTACCAGATCACGCACGTGACCATATGAAGCGAGGACCTCGAAGTCCTTGCCCAGATATTTCTTGATGGTCTTCGCCTTTGCGGGCGACTCCACAATTACAAGGTTTTTGCTCATTTTATCAATGGCTTGCGTTGCGTTAGGTCAATGGTTGACGCTGCCGGTTCGGCATAAAACGTCAAGGCTATGGGAGGGAGATTAGTGCAGATACCCGGTAGGGTTGTCAAATACGAGGTCTTCCATCCATGCGTAGGCCTCCTCCTCGCCGGGGCGGGTGAAGAGCACCATCAGCACAACCCACTTGAGCTGTTCGAGGTCGATCTCATCGGTATTGAGTGCCATAAAACGCTCGATCACCAGCTCGCGACTGAGTGGGGTGAGGATGCCAGATTGCTCAAGAAAGATGAGAAATCCGCGACACTCTTTGTTGAGGCGAGCGGCCTCCTGGTCGGTATAGATGCGGAATGAGCGGTTGGCTGGAACGATAGTGTCGATAAGGTGCTGATTGTCGGCAAGCTCCTCAAGCCAGTGAATCGCCTTGTCGATTTCGCCCTCAAGAAAACCAGCCTCGTTGAGCCGATCTTTGATCGAATCGTGGTCGGGGGTGAGGTTGCTGTCGTCGTCCAGATAGTACTGTTCGAACAGGTACATCAGGGCGTCAAGGACGTTCTCTTTCATCGTGGCTCTCGTGGCTTGTCCGGGTGTAGCTGCCGCCGGGCAGTGCGGTAATGATACCGCGCATCTCTAATATAAGCAGCATGGATGAAACAACATCGGCCGTCAATCCGCTGCGCTCGATGAGGGTGTCGACCGAGGCGGGGTCGTGTCCGATCGCCTCTATCAGGCGTTGATAGTCTGGATCGAGGTTGGATTCCAACGCGTTATCGGTCGTCGCATCTTGAGTGGCATGAGCCTGTGCCGTCGCCAGTGAGCCAAGTTCTTCGAGCACATCGTTGGCCGTTTCCACCAGCTTGGCGCCGTCGCGAATCAGGCGGTGGCAGCCGCGGGCAAGTGGGTTGTGGATTGAGCCGGGAATGGCAAAGACCTCGCGTCCCTGTTCCATGGCGAGCCGCGCGGTAATCAGCGATCCGCTTCGTTGTGCCGCCTCAATAACCAGAGTGCCGAGGCTGAGACCACTGATGATTCGATTGCGGCGTGGAAAGTGACCGGGTTGGGGGCCGGTGCCGGGTGGGAACTCGGAGACCAGTGCGCCGTGTGCGGCAATGCGGTGGGCGAGGTCACGGTGTCGGGCGGGGTAGACGCGGTCGAGTCCGGTACCGGCTACGGCAATGGTGGGGCCACCACCCTGCAGTGCGCCCTCGTGGCTGGCGGCATCGATGCCGAGCGCCAGACCGCTGGTGATAGTAAATGATGCGCCGGCCAGGTGGCGGGCAAAGTCACGCGCCGTCTCGCTGCCGCCGGTTGTCGGGTTACGACTGCCTACTATCGCAATCTGTAGTGATGAGAGGAAGTCTGGGTCGCCGTGGACAAAAAGAAGCGGTGGCGGGTCGGCGATCTCACGCAACAGCACGGGGTAGCGGGTGTCGTTGAGCGTGATGATTGTGTTCGCGCTGCCCTCAAGCCACTCAAGATCGGCGCAAATAAGATCTTCATTGTTCTGCTGCAGGTGCCGGATGCTCTGCTCGCGAAGCCCCAGTTCTTTCAGAATGGATGTGGATGCATTGATTGCAGCCACTGGTGAATCAAAGTGATTGAGTAGCTTGGCGTAGGTGCGAGGCCCGATGCCGGGCGTGTGGAGTAGCTGAAGCCACGGCTTCACTGCTTCAATGGGATATTCGCTGTTTGACACTTAACAGGGGCCATCCTTTGCCCCGGAGAATCTGGTTATGGAGTTCTTACGCTATCAAGAATATGGATAGCACGACTCGACTCTAGAATCAGTGCATAGCTGACCTTCTCAAAGGTGCGGAAGACCATCAGTAGTCCAGACTGCTCGTCAGGAAGCTGTACCGTGCCGCCCTTGACGGAGTCAACGATTTCATCGCCTGCACGATCGATGGCAAGTACATGGCCGATTTCCATACCATCTCGTTCACCCAGATTGATGGTGATCACCTGGTCGCGCCCCGCCTGGAAGACGGCATCGAAGATCGAAATGATGCGGCCCTTAATCTGAGTCTTGGGGGCGTGGGGCAGATAGTTGTGTAGTACGGGGGTTTCCAGTATCGGGAGTAGATGGTCGCCGGTCTGGACTTCACGATTGGTGCCAGAGAGTTTGAACGTGGCTGGATCACCGCTGCGGAGCATCTTTGCGTTACCGACGTGAACTGCTTCGTAACCCAGTAGTTCTTTACTGTCAGGGTCGGTGTAGGCGTCGCCGAGGCGCAGAATTGAGTAATTCTGATCGGCACTAGTGATACCACGAGCATAGATTTTGTCACCGCTGGCAGTAGCGAGTCGCAGTTCATCGTGGGCCACCACATAGGGCGCGTTGTCGAACTCATTTTTACCGACAACACGGTTCTCGTTAAGGAACTGGCGAATAGTGTCGATGGGTATCAGCGGGATCGGCTGCTCGATACGCTGTGCGCGAATCTGCGGTGAGAGTTTGACGGTTGGAATCTTGCGTTCGATCACCAGCTTCGGTTTTCCCTGAACATAGATCAGGGTGATGACATCGCCGGGGTAGATCAAATGGGGGTTTTCGATCTGGGGATTGGCCTGCCATACCTCGGGCCAGAGCCATGGGCTCATCAGAAAGCGTTCGGAGATGTCCCAGAGAGTGTCGCCTTTAACGACCACGTAGCGGTCGGGGTGGTCGGCTCTTAGCTTAACTTCATCAGCGGCGTTAACAGCACCTACCAGTAAAAACAGCAGAGTAAACAGCTTGATGATTCGCATAGTTATCCCTATCAATCCTAGATACGTTATTGTGGCGATTCGGCGATTCTAGCCGATATCCACCACTTCTTATAGTAGGTTTGATATGGCCATTTCCGGTATGATCGTAGCATAGCAGTTGTATATCAGAAATTTCGGTAAATACAGATGGCAAAACTAGAGATCCTTCGCTTTCCAGACCCCAGACTTCGCAACAAGGCCAAGCCGTTGACAGAGGTTGATGATGGTGTGCGCCAGATTGTTGCCGACATGTTTGAGACGATGTATGAGGCGCCGGGCATCGGTCTGGCGGCGACTCAGGTCAACATCGACAAGCGTATCGTGGTGATCGATGTCTCCGAGGATAAGGACAATCCACTGGTATTGATCAACCCCGAAATACTCGAACTCGAGGGTGTTGAAGAGATGGAGGAGGGGTGTCTCTCTGTGCCGGGTACCTATGAGCTGGTGCAGCGTGCCGAACGGGTCAAGATGCGAGCCCTTGATCGTGAAGGTGAGTCCTATGAATTGTCGGCTGAAGGATTGCTGGCGGTCTGTATCCAGCACGAGATCGACCATCTCGATGGCAAGCTGTTTGTCGACTACCTCTCGCAGATGAAGCGTCAGCGTATCCGTAAAAGACTCGAGAAGGAGCGCAAGCAGGCGGGAAGTTCAGCGCAGAGCCCTGCTGATGGCGAGAAGGCGATTTAACAACGCCGCTGGCGTTCACCGAGAAGATGATGAGTAACTCCCCCCTCAAGATTATCTATGCGGGTACGCCCGATTTTGCCGTTCCGCCCCTGCAGGCACTGCTTGACTCCGAACACACCGTCTGCGCCGTCTATACCCAGCCCGACCGCCCGGCCGGTCGGGGACGTAAGCTACGCGCCAGTCCGGTTAAGACGGTGGCGCTTGAACACAATATTCCCGTCTTCCAGCCACTCTCGCTCAAGGATGAGGCAGAGCAGGCCGCGATTGCAGCACTGGATGCCGACCTGATGGTGGTGGTTGCCTACGGCCTGCTACTGCCGAAGGCGGTGCTCGATGCACCGCGCCTTGGCTGTATCAATATCCACGCCTCACTGCTGCCGCGCTGGCGTGGTGCGGCGCCGATTCAGCGCGCCATCCACAGCGGTGACAGCGAGACGGGTGTGGCAATCATGCAGATGGATGTGGGGCTCGATACCGGTGACGTGCTGAGTCTCGCCACTCTGCCGATTCTCCCCGAGGAGACCTCAGCGACTCTGCACGACAAACTCTCACAGCTCGGTGCTGCCACACTGGTCGATACCGTGGCGCGTATGAGTGACGGTGATATCTCGCCACAACCGCAGGATGAAGCGGGTGTGACCTATGCCGCCAAGCTGAGTAAAGCGGAGGCGCAGATCGACTGGTCCAATCCTGCTCGGGAGATCGCACAGGCGGTACAGGCCTTTAATCCCTGGCCGGTGGCTCAGACGGCGTTGGCAGAACAGACACTGCGCATCTGGCAGGCGCGAACTGTAGAGGGTGTTACGACAGATGCCACCCCCGGTGCCGTGGTGCATACGAGTGCCGATGGTATTGATGTCGCCTGTGGCGAAGGGGTGTTGCGCCTGCTGGAGGTCCAGCTCCCTGGCGGCAAGGCCCTACCGGTGGCTGATTTCATCAATTCACGTGATCTGAGCGGTGTCGTACTAGGCGGTCAAGCGTGAACTCACGGGCCGCTGCCGCCCGTGTTCTGGCGCAGGTGTTGGGCGAGGGGCGTTCGCTCTCCTCGGCCCTGCCGTCTGTGCTTAACAAGGTTGTCGCCAAGGATCGCGGTTTTGTGCAGAACCTCTGCTACAGCGTATTACGTGATCTACCCCGCCTCCGTGCGCTGATCAAACCCCTGCTTAAACAGCCACTGAAAAAACGTGATTCCGATATCGAGGCGCTGTTGCTCAGTGGTGCTTACCAGCTCTTTGATGCCAAGGTGCCAGCCCATGCGGCGCTGAATGAGTGCGTGGCCGCCACACGTCAGCTGAAGAAGGGTTGGGCTAGCGGCATGGTCAACGGTGTGCTGCGTAATCTGCAGCGGCAGGGCGAGGCGCTACCAGCCACTGCTGCGGACAAACTGGATGTGCAGTATGCCCATCCGCAGTGGTTGATCGAGCGTCTGCGCAAAGCGTGGCCAGATCAGTGGCAGGCAATTCTGCAGGGCAATAATGAACGGGCGCCGATGGTATTACGCGTTAACTGCTCGGTTACCACGCGTGAGGAGTATCTGCTGCAGCTAGAGAGTGCCGAGATAGCGGCGCAACCGCATCCTGTGGTCGACTCTGCACTGATCCTGGCAGAGCCTGTCGATGTGATGCGCCTGCCCGGTTTTGAAGAGGGCCTGGTGTCGGTGCAGGATGCTGCGGCACAGCTGGCCGCACCTCTGCTCGATCTGCAGCCGGGGCAGCGTGTGCTCGATGCCTGTGCAGCGCCGGGTGGTAAGACCGGTCATATTCTCGAGTCTGAAGCTGCGCTGGCAGAGGTGGTGGCGATCGACTCGGAGGGTGAACGGCTGATTCGGGTCGCCGATAATCTTGCGCGCATCGGTCTTTCAGCTGAGCTGATCGAGGCGGATGCAGCTGAAACGGCCTGGTGGGATGGCAAGCCTTTTGATCGAATTCTGCTCGATGCGCCCTGCTCGGCGACGGGTGTTATCCGACGTCATCCCGATATCAAATGGTTGCGTCGACCGAGTGATATAGCATCGCTGGTCGAAGAGCAGCAGCGATTACTGGAGGCGTTGTGGCCCTTGCTCGCCCCTGGCGGTATGCTGGTCTACGCTACCTGTTCAGTGCTACCGGTGGAGAATAGCGAGCAGATCGAGACGTTTCTAAAACAACACGACGATGCCGAGGAGCAGCCAATCGCGTCGCAGTGGGGGTTGGTACAGCCGTATGGGCGTCAAATCCTACCGGGTAGTGATGGGATGGATGGTTTCTATTACGCTTCTCTGATGAAGCGATAGTTATAAATAAACTGATTATAAAAAGGGTGTGCGGCGCATTGCGTCGATTGTGACGACTGAATGTTCGGACCAACACAACATCGAACCTGGAGCGTGCTATTTGCACTGTTCGGCTGGTTGACGGCGCTTATTGCGGTGCCGGCAGCTGCGGCCGATCCCGGCTTTGAGGTCAGAAGTGTTGAGGTTGAGCTGATCGATGAGGTCTATCAGCTCGATGCGGCGATCGAATATCGCCTCAGCAACTCGGCACTTGATGCGCTGCAGAGCGGAGTGCCACTGGTCTTTGAGTTGCAGATTGAACTGCTGCACAAACGCCAGTTCCTCTGGACTGAGACGGTCGCCTCGCTGCTGCAGCGCTACGAGCTGCGTTACCACGCCTTTACCGAGCGTTACATCCTGATCAATCTCAACAGCGGTGTGCAGGAGAGTGTTTCCGGCCTGGAGACGGCGCTCTATCGACTCGGTATTGTCGAGGGGGTGCCGGTAATCGACAGCAACCTGCTCGATAGCAATGACAAATATACGGTGCGTCTGCGTGCCAGCCTCGATCTCAATGCGCTGCCGATTCCTCTGCGTACTCTCGCCTTCGTCAAACCCTCCTGGTATCTCGGTGGTGATTGGCATGAAGTGCGTGTTAAGTAGCGGGTGATCGGACGATGAGGTTTGTGCGTTACCTGTTCAGCGGTACGCTTCCCGCGCTGCTGCTCTTTGCCATGCTGCTCACCTCGCTCTATCTGTTGAGTGAGTCGACCCAGAACAGCGAACAGTTCTCCCAGCTCTACATCGCCATGTTGGCGCTCAATGCGCTGATTCTGGTGATTCTGCTCGGTCTGATCATCTACAGTGTGATTAAGCTGATTCGTGGCTATCGCAACCGAGCCCCCGGCGCACGTCTGACCATGCGCATGGTGGTGATGTTTGTCATTCTCGCCGTTACCCCGGTGACCATCGTCTACCTCTTCTCAGTGCAGTTTCTGATGCGTGGTATCGATAGCTGGTTCAATGTGCAGGTGGAGAGTGCACTGGAGGATGCGATAGAGCTGAGCCGTAGTTCGCTCGATGCACGCATGAAGGAGCTGCTGCACGACAGTGAGGTGATGGGAGGCAAGCTGGAGAACGTCAGTGATACCTTTATGGCGGTAGAGGTTGATGATTTGCGCGTTGAGAGTGGCGCCGATGAGCTGACCCTGCTGGCGCAGAACGGCCACATCGTCGCCTCCAGTAGTAGTGACCCGACCCGCATCGTTCCCTATCAACCCGACGATGTGATCCTCTCTTACGTGCGTAACACGGGACCCTATGTCGGACTCGATGCGATTAACGATCTACTCTACATTCGAGTGGTCGTGCCGGTGACGGGCGTAGTTGATGGGGGTATGGGTGGTTTCATTATGCAGGTGCTCTATCCGGTCGCAGAACGGCTCGATCGGCTCGCGAGAAACGTTCAGGACGCCTATGGGCGCTACAAAGCGCTCGCCTATTTGCGTGAACCACTCAAGTTCAGCTTTATCGTTACCCTCTCTCTTGTACTGCTACTGAGTATCCTCTCCGCGGTACTCGCTGCCTTCTCCTCGGCGCGTCGGCTGGTGGCACCGATTGGTGATCTGGCTGAGGGTACCCGTGCGGTTGCAGCGGGCGACTACAACAAACGCATTCCAGAGATTGGCGGCGATGAGCTCGGAATTCTGGTGCGCTCATTCAACGTCATGACCAAACGCATCGCACACGCCAGTGATGAGGCACGACGCAGCCAACAGGAGGCGCAGAGCCAGCACGCCTATCTTGAGGCGGTGTTATCGCGCCTCACATCCGGTGTGGTGGTGCTCGATAGTGAGCTCTATGTGCGGACCATCAACGAGATGGCCGTGCAGTTCCTCAAGGTTGACCGAAGTGCGCTCCTCGATCAGCCCTTCACTCAATTGGCGGAACTGCATCCGGGACTAGAGGATTTTGTGGCTGCGCTAACGCCTCACTTCGATCAGGGCGGTAGCGAGTGGCGTGAAGAGGTGACGTTATTTAGTGGCGGTGGCCGCCAAGTGTTGATGTGTCGCGGCACCACCCTGCCTGATGAGGATGGGGGGGCGGTTGGTCACGTTATCGTCTTTGATGACATTACCAACCTGGTGCAGGCACAGCGCGATGCTGCCTGGGGTGAGGTAGCTCGTCGTCTCGCCCATGAGATCAAAAATCCGCTCACACCGATTCAGCTTTCGGCAGAGAGGCTGCGTCACAAATTCCTCAATAAGATGGAGGAGAAGGATGCGGCGGTGCTCGATCGTTCTACCCATACTATCGTCCAGCAGGTGGATGCGATGAAGGCGATGGTTAACGCCTTCTCCGACTATGCGCGTGCGCCGAAGATCGAGTTGCAGCGACTCGATCTCAATACCCTGGTCTACGATGTGCTCGAGCTCTATCGCGGTCCGGGTAGTGGTGTCGCGATCGAAAAGTCGTTGGCCGATGCGCTGCCAGAGATTGAGGCCGATGCGGGCAGGCTACGGCAGTTGGTGCATAATCTGCTCAAGAATGCGATTGAGGCGCTGGAGGATGTAGATACGCCAGTGGTAACGGTACGAACGGCCTGTATGCAGAAAGAAGATTGTCGCTACATTGAGCTTCGTTTTGAGGATAATGGTCTCGGTTTCCCCGAGGAGCTGCTGGGGCAGTTGTTTGAACCCTATGTAACGACCAAGACGAAGGGAACAGGACTGGGTCTGGCGATAGTGAAGAAGATTGTTGAGGAGCATGGTGGTGTGATTCGCGGTGAGAATCTCGAACCAAACGGCGCAGCGATCGTGATTCAGTTGCCGGTTATGGATGGAAAGAGTGACCGCGAGGAGCAAGCCTGATCGTAAGTCAGGCGAGAGATGAAGTGGAGATAACAAGATGAGTGCACCTCACATATTAATCGTCGATGACGAACCCGATATTCGTAACCTGCTCAAGGAGATCCTTGAGGATGAGAACTACGATGTCGCTACCGCTGAAAATGGTGAGGCGGCGCGACAGGCACTACGCGGTCGACGCCCCGATCTGATCATGCTCGATATCTGGATGCCCGATATTGACGGCATCACTCTGCTCAAGGAGTGGAATGAAGCTGGCGGCCTACCCTCGCCAGTCATCGTGATGTCGGGCCACGGCACGGTAGAGACGGCGGTTGAGGCAACTCGTCTTGGCGCCTACGACTTTGTCGAGAAACCGATCTCACTTGCCAAGCTGCTGGTGATGGTGCAGCGCGCTCTTGAGAGTGGCCGTCTGCAGCGTGAGAACGTCGGTCTGAAAAAACAGGCACCCGCCGATGAACCCTCTGGTAAGAGTGAGCGCATGCAGCAGCTACGCGATCAGGTGGTGCGTATCGCTCAGCACGATACCCGTGTGCTGATCCTTGGTGAGCCGGGTACCGGTAAAGAGGTCTTTGCACGTTATCTGCACGCCTCCAGCGCCCGTGCCGATGCACCCTTTGTCGAGGTCGGCGTGGGTGCAATCGCTGGCGAGAACTCAGCGGTTGAACTGTTTGGTAGTGAAGAGGGTGACCGGGTCCACTACGGTCTCTTCGAGCAGGCCAACGGCGGTACCCTGTTCCTAAATGAGATCGCCGATATGGACCAGCAGACCCAGGCGCGTCTGCAGAGTGTGCTCGAGAGCAAAAACTTCATGCGGGTCGGTGGTAGTGAGTCGGTTGAGGTCGATGTGCGGGTGGTCGCAGCGACACATCGTGACCTCGAACAACTGGTCCGTGAAGGGGCTTTTCGTGAGGATCTCTACTACAACCTCAACGTGATGCCGTTACAGATCCCGGAGCTGCACGAGCATGCCGAGGATGTCTCCGATCTGCTGCAATATTACGTCGACTACTGCGTACGTAACGACAACCTCCCCTATCGCCATTTCGGCATGGCGGCACAGAATCGACTACGTAACTACGGCTGGCCCGGCAATATCCGTGAGCTAAAGAACCTGGTGCAGCGTCTATTGATCCTCGGTGGTGATGAGGAGATCGGCCTCGAAGAGGTGGAGACGATGCTTGGTAGCAAGGCGGTACCGGTGGCGATCAATGGCCTCTCACCGACCGTCTTCGATCTGCCGCTACGTGAGGCGCGTGATCAGTTTGAGCGTGTCTATCTTGAGCATCAGCTCGAGGTGAGTGGTGGCAGTGTTGGTAAACTGGCGAAGCTGGCCGGCATGGAGCGCACTAATCTCTATCGTAAGTTGAAGGCGCTGGGTATCGATCCGAAGAGTGTCGGTCGATAGCATGCCCCTGAATAGGTAGAGATGCTCACGTGGCAGGCGTATTATCGCGCACCATATTTAAGGCATTGGTTGGCTTGAGCAGACTATGAAAATCATCATCCTCGGCGCGGGACAGGTCGGTGCATCGGTGGCGCATAACCTCGCCAGCGAGGCCAATGACATTACCGTGGTCGATCAGCGTAGCGAGATTCTGCGTGATCTGCAGGATCGTCTCGATCTGCGTACCGTGGCCGGTTACGCCGCGCACCCCGATGTGCTGATTCGTGCCGGTGCCGAGGATGCCGACATGATCCTTGCCGTGACCAACAGTGATGAGACCAACATGGTCGCCTGTCAGGTTGCCTATACCCTGTTCCGTACCCCGACCAAGATCGCGCGTGTGCGCAGTGTTGAGTTCCTCGCCCACCCTCGCCTCTTCTCGCAGGAGTCGCTGCCGATCGATGTGTTAATCAGCCCCGAACAGCTGGTCACCGACGATATTCTGCGCCTGGTCAGACACCCCGGTGCCTTGCAGGTGCTCGATTTTGCCGCTGGCCGGGTACAGTTGGTGGCGGTGCGTGCCTACTACGGTGGACCTCTGGTGGGCCATGAGCTGCATAACCTGCGTGATCACATGCCGGGTATCGATACCCGCGTTGCGGCGATTTTCCGCCGTGGCAAACCGATCATTCCCGAAGGCGATACCGTAATCGAAGCCGATGATGAGGTCTTCTTTGTTGCCGCGCGCAAAAATATCCGTGCCGTGATGAGTGAGCTGCGTCGGCTCGATAAGCCGGTGAAGCGGATCATGATTGCTGGTGGTGGCAACATCGGCACCCGTCTCGCCAAGGCGCTGGAGAGCAACTACTACGTGAAGATAGTCGAGCACAATCGGGTTCGTGCTCGCCAGCTCTCAGAGCAGCTCAACAGTGCCATCGTGCTGCAGGGCGATGTCGCCGACGAGGAGTTGCTGCTGGAGGAGAATATCGAGGATACCGATATCTTCTGCGCACTGACCAACGATGATGAGGCGAATATCCTCTCGGCGATGCTCGCCAAACGGCTCGGTGCGCGTAAGGTGATGTCGCTGATTAACCGCGCCTCCTACGTCGATCTGGTTGAGAGTAGCAGTATCGATATCGCCATCTCGCCGCAGCAAGCGACCATCGGTAGTCTGCTCGCCCATGTACGCCGAGGTGATGTGGCAATGGTCCACTCGTTGCGTCGTGGTGCGGCCGAGGCGATCGAGGCGGTGGCTCATGGCGATAGCAAAAACTCTAAGGTTGTAGGGCGACAGATCGATGAGATCACCCTGCCACCAGGCACCACCATCGGTGCGATCGTGCGTGGCAGTGAGGTGCTGATGGCGCATCACGACACCATCATTGAGGCAGAGGATCACGTCATCATGTTCTTGGTCGACAAGCAGCGTATTGCTGAGGTCGAGACACTGTTCCAGGTCGATGTGACCTTCTTCTAGGGCCCCGGTTAGCAGATGCAACTTCTGGTCGTACAACGCATTCTTGGTCTGCTGCTGATGATCTTCAGCTTCTCCATGGCGCCGCCGATTCTGGTCGGTTGGCTCTATGGCGATGGTGCCATCTCACCCTTCATGCAGGGCTTTCTGCTGATCTTTGTTGCCGGTCTGCTCTTCTGGTTGCCGGTACGCCATATCGACGAGGATATGCGCCTTCGCGACGGGTTTGTGGTGGTGGTCCTGTTCTGGACCGTGCTGGGCCTCTCGGGTGCGGTGCCACTGGCACTGGCAGAAGAGCTCAATCTCAACTTTGCCGGGGCGGTATTCGAGTCGCTCTCGGGGCTCACCACCACCGGTGCTACGGTGCTGGTGGGTATTGATGATCTTCCCCACTCGCTGCTCTTCTATCGCCAGCAGCTACAGTGGCTCGGTGGCATGGGCATCATCGTATTGGCGGTTGCGGTACTACCGATGCTCGGTGTCGGTGGTATGCAGCTCTATCGTGCCGAGACGCCAGGGCCGATGAAGGATAACAAGCTCACACCACGGATTACCGAGACGGCCAAGGCGCTCTGGTATATCTATCTGGGTCTGACCATCGCCTGTGCAGTGGCCTACTTTGCCGCTGGCATGGACCCCTTCGATGCGATTGCACACAGCTTCTCGACGGTCGCGATCGGTGGCTTCTCGACTCACGACATGAGTATGGGTTTCTTTAACAGTGCACTGATTGAGTCGGTTGCGGTGGTCTTCATGCTGCTCTCCGGTATCAACTTCGCGCTGCACTATCTGGCGTGGCGGCGCTTGAGCGCGGCACCTTATAGTGAAGATCCTGAGTCACGCACCTACTTTGTGGTGCTGCTGGTCACCGCTGCGATTACCACTATCTACCTGGTGCTGACGCAGACCTTCGGCGACTTCGGCAGTGCCTTGCACCACGGTATCTTCCAGGCGGTTTCAATCGGTACCACCACGGGTTTCACCACCGCAGACTACGCCTCCTGGCCCGGCTTTCTGCCGGTGATGCTGCTCTTTGTCAGCTTTATCGGCGGCTGTGCTGGCTCGACCGGTGGCGGCATGAAGGTGATGCGTTTTCTGCTGCTGTTCAAGCAGGGCGTACGTGAGATCAAGCGACTGGTTCACCCTAATGCGGTACTGCTGATCAAGGTTGGCAACACACCGATGCCGGAGAAGGTGGTCGATGCCGTATGGGGTTTCTTCGCCATCTACGTGGCGAGTTTTACCGTAATGATGCTGACACTGATGGCGACCGGGCTCGATCAGGTGACCGCCTTCTCGGCGGTGGCTGCCTGCATGAACAACCTCGGTCCGGGGCTGGGTGATGTCGGTTCCAACTACGCTGACATCAGTGATCTGGCCAAGTGGGTACTCTCTTTTGCGATGCTGCTCGGGCGTCTTGAGATCTTCACCCTGCTGGTGCTGCTTACCCCTACGTTCTGGCGTAAATAGTCGGCCATGAGTCTTGAAGATCAAGCGCGCTGGGATGCGCGCTACCGTAAGTTGGCCGATAACTCGATCCTGGAGCCTATCGCGCTGCTCAGAGAAAATCTGCACCTGTTGCCCCGCGAGGGGCGTGTGGTAGAGCTCGCCTGTGGCATGGGTGCCAACATTATGTTGTTGGCTGAACAGGGTTTGGAGTGTGAGGGGTGGGATATATCCCCTGTTGCCATCGATCTACTTGCGGCAGCAGCACGTGAGCGTGGCCTGTCGCTGCAGGGTGTGGTGAGAGATCTGGTAGCCGAACCACCGCAAGCCGAGCAGTTCGATGTGATGATCATCAGTCGTTATCTCGAGCGCTCGCTGTTTGCAGCGATTGCAGCAGCGCTCAAGCCCGGCGGGCTGCTCTTCTATCAAACCTATACACAACAGCACGTGACTGGCAGTGGCCCCTTCAATTCTGAATTCCGTCTCGCGCCCAATGAACTGCTACGAGCCTTCCCTGCATTGGAGCTGATCTACTATCGTGAAGAGGGACGTGTGGGTGATCTGGATCACGGTTTTAGAGACGAAGCAGAGCTGATCGCTCGTAAGCCTCTCGTCAATGAACACACTGCGCTATAAGAGTGTGGTGATTCATAAATGGGAGACTGAGATGAAGATGTTTCACTGCTTGTTGTGCGGCATGGCCCTGGTGTCCATCGTCGGTTGCTCAACAGAGGTCGAAGAGGGTGAGCATGTCTGGAAGGATCAGACACGTACCATTGAAGAGGCGAAACAGCTTGAGGATGCGATGCAGCAGAATCTCAAGCAACGTATGGAGCAGGTGGGTCAATAGAATACAAAATGAGTAAGTGTAAAGAGATCGCTGAGAAGTTCTGCAACGGCACCTCCTGTTCGCAGGCGATCCTCTCCAGTTATGCCGAGCAGTACGGTCTCGCCCCCGAACTTGCCTTCAAGATTGCCGCTGGGTTTAGTGGCGGCATGGGTAGAACCGGTAACACCTGTGGGGCACTGACCGGTGCGATCATGGTGGCCGGTCTGGAGAAGGGGGCGACGCACAAGGAGGATCAGTCCGCGAAGCAGAATACCTATGACACGGTGGGTGAGTTGATCGCGGCGTTTGAGCAGCGTTGGGGCACCACCGAGTGTCGCGAGCTGCTCGGTTGTAACATCGGTACCGCCGAGGGGTATGAAGCAGCGCGTGATCAGGCGCTATTTATAGTGCGCTGTCCCGAGATCGTTGAGAGTGCCGTAGAGATTCTCGAGCGGGTAATCGACCAGGCAGAGGAAGAATAACCCTACAAGATTTTCGTTGTTTTCATCCACATGGCTGACTAAGTTCAGCTTATGGATATAGAAGCACTCGAAAAGATGGTGGCAGCCGGACAGGAGAGCGCAATGCTCTGCTTTACCCTCGGCGGTGCCTATCTCAAGGCGGGAGATGGCAACCGTGCAATTGCCTCTTTGGCTCGTGCTGTCGAGCTCGATCCCGACTATTCAGCGGCATGGAAGCTCTATGGTAAGGCGTTAGTTGAGGTCGGGCGAAATGATGCGGCAGCGGTGGTCTACCAGCGCGGTATCGATATTGCCAACCAACGCGGCGATATTCAGGCAGCCAAGGAGATGCAAGTTTTTCTCCGGCGTCTGCAGAAACAGAAGGCTCAATAGGGAGGTTTGTACGCTACTCAAAGTAGTGTTCCAGACGGTGCCCCTTAAAGTGTGCCTTTAGTTCATCGAAATTCTCCACCAGCTCGCTCATCGGCTCTGGGTTCTGTTTTTTCAGGGTGAGTCTTGGTTTGGCGTAGGGTAGGCCGAGAAAAGATGTGATCTCTCTGAAGATGGCCTCGTGATCGGCGACCAGATCCTCGTAGTAGACCGTCAGCATTGGCTTGTCGCCAAAGCGTGTGTCTCCCTGCCCGATCTCCTGAAGTGTGTTATCGATCTCAGACTCAATCTCTTCTGGAGTGAAGCTCACTCGCTTCGCTTTGGCAGGTAGTACGTCACGCGTTTTTCTTGTGACCCATATCTGGTTATTGGTGGCGATTTTACGGGAGATTGCTGAGCGCAATATGTTGCGGCGCTTCAGATGGATGACGTGTAATCGACTCTTCTCGATCAGTGTTTGTTGAATGCCTGGGTCCTCCACGTCGTGTGGATGGTAGTAGAAGAGCTTGAAGCCGACCGCACGTATAAACCTGGGGTGTCTGGAGAAGATTCGATTAAGCACGGTACGGTAGTCTCTCCCGTTAAGGTGCATAAAGATTTCGCCAGCGGAGTAGATGTTGGGATGTGACTGGAGTGCATAGCGGAGCAGATTGGAGCCGGTACGAGAACGGGAGAGAATGATAAAGGGTGTGTAATCGGTGTGGCCGACCAGGCTCAATGCGATATAACCGAGTTTGATGACGGCTCGGTGCGGTGTGAATATCAGTTTTTTAAGTATTTTCATTATCTTGGGTTGGGCAGCAGTGAGGCATCCGATAGGCGCAGTACCGCATCTTCCCAGAATGATGTAAGAGCGACAACTTAGCTGCAGGCTCGGGCAATGGCGTCGATATGACGATGATCGGTGCCACAGCATCCACCCACCACGTTGAGATTCGGTAGCTTGTGGCTAAGCGCTCCATACTGATGGGCCAGTTCATCTGGGTTGCCGTCATCGAGCTCCTCCGCCTCATCAAGCTCGGCGTGGCTCATTACCGAGGCGTTGGCACGTATGACGACAATGCGCTGTAACCAGGGTGCATCGTCGAGCACGCTATCGAAGTGGCTCGGGTGGGCGCAGTTGATCATGAAGTAGACGGGACCGTTGTCGGTCTCACTATCAACCCGTTCGATCGCACCCTGCAGGCTCTCGCCGCTTGGTAGACGAGCATCGGTTTCAACGGTGAAGGAGATCGCGGCGGGGATGCCAGCAGCGCGTGCCGCGCGGGTAATGCCAATCGCCTCCTCGCTGTTGGTCATGGTGAAGGCGGAGATCATATCGGCATCGCTACGACTCAGTGTCTCGATCTGTAAGCGGTGGTAGGCCTCAGCCTCAGCGACGCTCATCGCCTCACCGACCACGTAACCGTCGCCACGCGGGCCGATGCAGCCGCTGATGACCATTGTAGATCCGTGTCCATCATACTGATCGCGGATATCACTCAGCATCTAAATCGCCTGCGTATTGAGCGTATCAAGTGCCGCAGCATCGTAGCCGAGCTGCTGGCCCCAGTCGCGACTGGCACGCCAGGTAAAGCCTACCCCCTGAGCAATCGCAATCTTGCAGTAGCGGTCATAGTAGCGATAGAGCTTGTCGACGCCCGCCGCAGTGGTGAGCAGATCGAAGGCGGCAAAACAGAGGAGTTCCTCGTCATCGTGAAAGATGAGCGTCGTCTCAAGGCCGCCATCAGTGAGGAAGGTGTTGCCGTCAAGCTGGGGGAGATGATCTCTATATTTAGCCATAGTGTTACTCCTGTAAGGGTTCTGTTATCTCTGTCACCCCTGGGTGACCTGGGTTGAAAATGGCTGGCTGGTCAGTGGTAATAAATTTAGTTTTTACCCCGTTTCAAAACTAGTGAACTGATGGTGCTTTTATCGATTCGTCTGATATTCTCTTGATCTATCAGCAAGATAGGATTGTATGTGTGGCGGTCATGAGGTGTGTGTGATGGCGTGTGACCACGCAAACTGTACCGTCGGTACAGTCAACACGAGGCTAAGGAGCAGGTGATGGCGGCAAGAGGTGAGGATCGGCGCGAAAAAATTCTCGAGGTAGCGCAATGTATCGTGCTGCAAAAGGGGTTCTCAACCACCTCGATTGACGAGATTATCGACGGAGCGCACATCACCAAGGGTGGTTTCTTCTACCACTTCAAGGGCAAGGGAGACCTGGCGCGACACCTGCTGGAGCGTTATCTGCAGCAGGATGAGCAGTTCTTCAATAACCTCTTCGAGAAGGCAGATGCACTGAGTGAGGATCCACTGCAGCAGATGCTGCTGTTCCTCAAGCTCTATGCCCAGGCGATGGAGGATCTGCCGGGTGCCCACCCCGGCTGTCTGGTCGCCGCCTACACCTACGAGAGCCAGCAATTTGACGATGAGATCAAGCGTCTTACCGCTGAAGGAATGCTGAGTTGGCGGGAGCTGTTCGAGGAGCGCCTGGCACGCATCGCAGCACGCTATCCGATGCGTATCGAGGTCTCACTGACCGAACTGGCCGATATGCTCACCAGCGTGATCGAGGGGAGTATCGTCGTTTCACGTGTCTTCTCCACCCAGGCGGTGCTGGCCGAACAGCTGTTGCAGTACCGCACCTATCTGAGACTGCTCTTTAACGATGCCTCACTGCTCTCATGAGCTGATCAGTTAACCGGACGGGTCAGCAGTACGATGTTACCGGTATAGGGGTGGCAGGGGTGGGGAATAACCGGACGTGTCTCGATGACATCGAAGCCGAGCCGTTGATAGAGGCGTAACGCCCCCTCGTTCTGGTCAAATACCTCGATACTGACGGTGTCGCAACCTGCGTCGACGGCGAGCTGATCGACTACACCCATCAGCGCTGTGCCGACACCCTGACTTCGAAACTCGGGATAGCTGGCGACCATGTTGATGTAGAAGCTATCCGGTACACACTGTTCGAGCTCAACCAGCGGGCGAATAAACTCGGGTAGCTCGTTGAGATCGTCACTCTCTTCGCTGGCTGGCAACCGATAGGCGAGCAGCATACCGGCAATCTTGCCATCGATGAGGGCGAGGTGGGCGTTACGATAGGAGAAGTTCTCATCTTCGCTGGCTGCATTTCGTGCGCCGACCGCCTCGATCGGTTCATCGCCGGTGCGGCCGCTCTCCCAGAAGTGGGCAGGAATGCCCTCGCCGGCCATCAATGCCAGTTCGGCAATAGCAAAGCAGTCGTACTGCTGTGCAGTACGTATCTCAAGTTCCATCGGTAATCGTCTCCCTATTTTTAATTTTTTTTATAGAGTTTTGGTTCGCCCTTGGGTCGACTGCGGAATCGTTTATAGGCCCATTGGTACTGGGTGGGCGCTCGCGCGATACACGTTTCAACACCCTGGTTGATTGCCGTTGCAGCGAGGCGTTGATCTCGCTCTGCAATCCCTCTGGGAGCATCTAGAAAGTGTAGCCGATAACCACCACCTTTCGGTAAACGTTCAGCGAAGCTGAATAGAACCGTGGCTTCTGATTTGGCAGCCAGTCGCGAGAGCAGGGTGGTGGTGTTGGTTTCAATATCGAAGAAGGGGGCGAAGGTGCCGCTACCGCCATCGGCGGGCTCCTGATCGGGCAGGATGGCGATCAGCTCACCGCGTTTGAGCGCCTGGTAGAGCGAACGGATACCGCTGGCATCGGTGGGTACCAGGGTGGCGCCGTTGCGTTCACGTCCGCTACGAACCAATTGGTCGAGACCGTCGAGACGCAGTGGACGGTAGAGGGAGGTCATCGGCATACGATCGGCGCCGTAGAGCCCGACCATCTCCCAGCAGCCGAGGTGCGGCAGGGCGAGGATAATGCCCTTGCCACGTTCGACGGCGGCGTTGAGTATCGATTCGCCCTCTACCTCGACCAGTGTCTTTAGTGCCCGCTCACTCGACCAGAGCCACATCGGTCCTGCCTCGATGGCGGTTCGTGCCGTCGATTTAAGACTGGCTCGAACCAGTGCAGCCTGTTCGCTGGATGGCATGTCGGGATAGCAGAGTGCGATGTTGATGCGGGTGATGTGGCGCAGATTGTTGGGGATGACCGCCATCCACCAGCCGATGAAGCCGCCGAGCGCATAGTTGAGGCGTAGCGGCAGCAGGCTGATCAGACGGAAAAAGAGAGTGGCGAGTAGGGAACGCATGGCTGATTACTCGGGCATGTTCTCATCCATCAGCGGACGCATCGCTGCCAGCATGGTCTTGAACAGCTGTTTGTTGTGCTGCTCCTCACCGGCCAGTAACTTCTTCATATGGTAACGCTCGGTCGGCTTCTCAAAGCAGGCGGGACAGTTCTCGAAGATCACCGGCAGCTCAGCCTCACGCGCAAATTCGGCGGTCTGACGCTCACGGGCGTAGACCAGCGGGCGGATAATACGCACATCACCCGCATCGTTGAGGTAGTGGGCCTTCATGGTGCGCAGCTGGCCGCGATAGAAGGCGGACATCAGGAAGCTCTCGGCCAGATCGTCAAGGTGCTGTGCCAGCGCCAGCACGTTGTAACCCTCGTTACGCAGCGTGGTGTAGAGAATGCCGCGTTTCATGCGTGAGCAGTAGGCGCAGTAAGAGAACTTTGGTTCATCCTGATGGGTCATCGCCTCCTCGGCGATTGGCTGTGAGATATAGAAGTAGGGGATGCCCAGTTCGGCCAGGTATGCCTTTAGCGGTGAGGGGTCGAAGCTCTCGTGCTGGGGGTCTACAGTTACCGCAGCGAGATCGAAGTGGATCGGAGCGTGACGCTGCAGATGGATCAGGATATGCAGTAGCGAGAGTGAATCCTTGCCACCAGAGAGGCCGAGCATTACCCGGTCGCCCTCACGAATCATGGTGTAGTCGCCGATAGCGCGACCGACGGGACGTAGCAGTCCCTTGGGTGGTTTGATCTTAATAGTCATGTTGCGATTCTATCGTGATTCACAGCGGAGCGGTGCAGGTGTTACGCTCTTATTCAAGAATAATCAGAGTCGATAACTAGGAGAGTGTGATGGAAGGATTTGCCTCGTTTGTGTTGTTCCTGCTTGTAATGGGTGTAGTGCTGATATTCATGGGCGTCAAAACGGTGCCGCAGGGGATGCAGTACACCGTGGAGCGTTTTGGTCGTTATACCGGCACGCTGTACCCGGGCCTTAAGTTCATTGTGCCGGTGATCGACAAGATCGGCTCGAAGATGAATGTGATGGAGCGGGTGATGGATGTGCCCTCGCAGGAGGTCATCACCAGGGATAACGCCATGGTCACTGTTGATGGCGTGGTCTTCTTCCAGGTGGTCGATGCGGCCAAGGCCGCCTACGAGGTCAATCAGCTGGAGCTGGCGATCCTCAATCTCACCATGACCAATATCCGTACCGTGATGGGGTCAATGGATCTCGATGAGCTGCTCTCCAAGCGAGATGAGATCAACGCACAGCTGCTCAATGTGGTCGATGATGCCACCACCCCCTGGGGTGTGAAGGTGACCCGTATTGAGATCAAGGATATTTCGCCGCCACGCGACCTGGTCGATGCGATGGCCCGCCAGATGAAGGCGGAGCGCGAGAAGCGCGCCAATATCCTTGAGGCTGAGGGTTTCCGTCAGGCGGCCATTCTCAAGGCTGAAGGTGAGAAACAGAGTGCGATCCTTGAGGCGGAGGGTGAAAAAGAGGCCGCCTTCCGTGAGGCGGAGGCACGCGAGCGTCTGGCCGAGGCCGAGGCGAAGGCGACCGATATGGTCTCCCAGGCGATTGCCAAGGGTGACATCAACGCCATCAACTATTTTGTTGCTACCAAGTATGTGGAGGCGTTGCAGAATATCGCCTCGGCACCGAATGAGAAGCTGGTATTGATGCCGCTTGAGGCCTCCGGTGTGATCGGTGCCATCGGTGGTATCGGTGAGCTGGCCAAACAGGCCTTCAACAAGACGGGAGTTTAACTAATGGGCGAGCTACTGCAGGGCCTCGACCACTGGCATTGGTGGATTCTGGCCGTGGTGCTGGTGATTCTCGAGATATTTGCACCCGGTACCTTCTTCATGTGGATGGGTATTTCGGCCGCTGTGGTGGGTCTGCTGGTACTGGTTGCCCCCTCGACCGGCTGGGAGTATCAGGTACTGATCTTTGCCATTCTCTCGGTTAGTAGCGTGCTGGTGTGGCGTGCCTGGTTCAAACAGAGCCCAGAGCAGACCGATCAGCCCAACCTCAACCGCCGTGGACACCAGTACGTCGGCCGCATCTTTACCCTGGAGGAGCCGATTCTGAATGGCACAGGAAAGGTCAAGGTCGATGACACCATCTGGAAGATCGAGGGTACCGATTGTGAGGCGGGCAGCAAGGTAGAGGTGGTTGGTGTCGACAATGTCGTGCTCAAGGTTGAACTACGCTAAATCTATGGCGATCCGAAGTGTAGTGGAGATTCACCATGGCTGATTATGAGCTACAACACCTGACCCCCAAGGCGGCGTTCGAGCTGATTGAGCAGGAACCGCGCGCGATTCTGGTCGATGTGCGCTCCAACATGGAGTTTCTCTTTGTCGGCCACCCCAAGGGGGCGGTGCATATCCCGTGGATCGATGAACCCGACTGGGTGGTTAATCCTAACTTTGTGCGCCTGGTGCGTGAGTTGATGCTGGGAGGCATCATCTGTGACGGTGACGCAGGCTGCGCACCGGTGATCCTCATCTGTCGCAGTGGCAAGCGCTCTGTGGATGCGGGTAATGCCCTGATTGAGGCGGGTTTCAACGAAGTCTATAACGTACTTGATGGTTTTGAGGGAGAACGAGACGAGAACCATCGGCGCAGCACCCTGGGGGGGTGGCGCTTTGATGGGCTGCCCTGGGAGCAGTGTTAGTTAGTGTTAGTTAGGCGCGATAGAATAGAGAACATATAGAGAAAACTACTCCAGCATGCAGGGAAGATCCGGGTACGCTAAGAATAAAAAGGGTATTAAGCATGGACTACATCGGAGAGAAGGTTGTGCAGCTCCACGGCGGACTGCGTGACGCTTGGCCGCACCTCTGTCGCATCGCAGTTGCCATCTACGATGACAAGACCGATCTACTCAAGACCTTCGTCAACAGCACTGATAGCGTCGATCCACTCTCGCGTTACAGCATGAAACTCTCCGAGGTGCCCTCGTTAAAACAGCTGGCCGATACACGTGAGCGTCGGGTCGTTGAGGATCTTGAGGTTTTCGCCTCCTCAAAATCGAAACACAGTCAGTGGCTACTCAAATCAGGCTTTCGCTCCAGCTATACCGTACCGCTCTTCAGCCACGAACAGCTGCTCGGTTTTCTCTTCTTTGATGCCGATAAACCGAACTACTTTGCCGATCTGATCATCAACAGCCTGGCAATCTACTCTGAACTGATCGGCGCGATCCTGATCAACGAATTTGCTCCGATCCATACCCTGCGTGGTGCGATCAACACCGCAAAACACCTCACCCACCATCGTGATGAGGAGACCGCCGCGCATATCCAGCGCATGTCGCACTATTCACACCTGATTGCGCAGAAGTTGGCCGAGCCTTTGGGATTGAGTGACGAGTTTGCTGAACTGGTACTGCAATACGCACCGCTGCATGACATCGGCAAGATCGGTGTCTCTGACAGCGTTCTGTTGAAACCGGATAAGTTAACGGCCGATGAGTTTGAGCAGGTCAAAGAGCATGTGATCAAGGGGCGCGGCATCATCGATTCGATTATCTCTGAGTTCGATCTGGGACATCTGGAACACCTCGATATCGCTCGCAACATCATCGCCTGTCACCACGAGAAGTATGACGGTAGCGGCTATCCGGCCGGTCTCGTCGGAGAGGATATTCCGATCGAGGGACGAATTGTGGCGGTGGCCGATGTGCTTGATGCACTGACCACCGAACGTCCCTATAAAAAGGCTTGGGCGTATGAGACCGCGGTTGACTATATCGCTGAACAGTCGGGTCGGCAGTTCGATCCACAGTGCGCTGAGGTGGTGAAGCAGCATGCCGGGGAGTTTAAGATGATCTGTCACCGCTTTCGCGATAACGGTGAGTAACGCTAAAAACGCGCCATGCCGGATATCTTGTAACAAACTATTACAGTGCAGATTGGTCAAGAATAGCCGTAGACCTTTATGATGTGCGGAGGCTCATATGAGCACATTATCTTTTGTTGAAATATTTTCAGAGTGATCTTAATAGGAATGAGGCCACACCCTTGCTCAAGAAACTCTCTTTAATCGTTGTTCTATCTATCGTCGTGGCGGCTGCTGCGATGTATACGCTACAGGATACGAATGAGAAGCGAACTGTCCGGGTTGGACTGATCCTTTTCACTGCAATCAACAGTGAAACTGCCGCTGGTCTCATTGAGGGGCTGGAGCGCTACGGCTACCGTGAGGGGGATAATGTCGAGTTTGTCGGGCGTGAGATCGTTACCTCGGCCGATCAGCTGGATAAACGGGTGGCACAGGTAATCGCGGCCGATCCCGATGTGATTGTCTCAACCAGCACACCGGGCACCCTTGCCACGCAGAAGCAGGCAGCGCCACGCAATATTCCTGTCATCTTTGCGCCCGTCAACGATCCGGTCGCCAGCGGCATCGTTGCCGACTACAAACAGCCGGGTGGCAATGTCACCGGTATTCGTCTTGCGACCAGTGACGGCAAACGCTTTGAATGGCTGCTCAAACTCAAGCCATCAATGCGCAAGATCTACATCCCCTATACCGAGGGTGATCCGAGTGCTGAGGTGACGCTCAGGCAGATTCGTGAAGTTGCCAAGGCTAAACGGGTAGACACGTTTGCTCTGAGTGCCATGCCAGGAGCCAGTATTGAAAAACTACTTACGCAGATGCCGGCGAACATCGATGGAATATTCCTGCCACGAGATAGCCGTATCGAGGCCAATGTCGCACTCTTTGCTGCCGCCGCAGAGGCGCGTGGAATACCACTAGCCGCACCGAGCAAACAACAGGTCGACCAGGGTGCGCTCTTCTGCTATGGCTTCGAACATCGTCGTATTGGCAGGCAGGCGGCACGCCTGGTAGCTGAGGTTCTCAAGGGGACGGCAGTAGGTAATCTCCCTGTGGAGACGGCAGAAAATTACACCTTCCTCAATATGAAGAGTGTGAATGCTATCGGGCTTGAGGTTTCAGATGCGATGTTACGGCAGATGGATGAGATCATCAGGTAACGACGCAGATGGCTGAAGCAATAAGAGATTCACTGCGTAAACACCTGACCCTGTCGTTGCTGGCGATCTCGATTGTGCCTCTGACAATAGCGGGGCTTCTGCTTGGTTGGTACAGCTACAACACGCAGCTCGATCGGGTATTAGCCAATCAGCAGCGAGAAGTCGGTGTCGTGGCGGCCAAGGTCAACGCCTTTCTTAACGATGCCTCAAGAGAAGTTCAGGAGCTGAGCCGTTTCCAGGCCTTTAATAAACTTCCTGCCACAACGCAGCGCGAGTATATGACCGAGCTGATGGTGCGAGAGAGACGCCAGAGTTCCTCGCCGCCATGGCCAGCAAAGAGATCGGCTTTGGACGTGTCTTCTTCGAGCCGCTAACCGGTGAGCCGATCCTTAATATGATTGTTCCACAGATCGATCTTCGCAGTGGCGAAGTGCACAGTGCATTTGTTGCTGAGCTGCGATTGAAAGGGCTGTGGGGTGAGATTCTTGCCGAGAGTAAGGGTGAGCAGAATATTGTCTATCTACTCGATCAAGATAATCGCGTGTTGGCGCACCCGAACCCCTCGGTGGTGCTGCGTGAAACCTACTTCGATATCGAACACGAGAGTGGTGTCGGACGTGGCATCAATGGCGTGAATGCCGTGCTGACTGCTGAGCCGATCAACATCGGTGCTACTCACTTTCATATAGTTAACGAAATCGCCTTTGATGAGGCGATGCGTCCAGCCATCAGGACCGTTGCCGTGGTGGTTGCCATCATCGTGGTGACGTTGGTGATCGCGCTCTATATGGCCTTCTACGGTCTGCGCAGTATCTTTACACCGATTGAAAGGTTGACCGTAACGGCGCGTGAAATCAGAGGCGGTGATCTCTATGCCACCGCTGAGGTCGGTAGCCACGATGAGCTTGGCGAGCTGGCCGCTGCCTTTAACGGCATGACACGTGATCTGCGAGAGACGCTTGAAGAACTCAATGGCGAGATCATCGAACGAGAGAGTCGTGAGCTGGCACTGGAGAAGAGTGAGCGCTACAACCGCACCCTGTTTGAGGAGACGCCGATTGGCCTGGCGCTGGCCACGATGGATGGCCAGCTCGTCGATGTGAATGAGGCCTATGCAAAGATAATCGGTCGTTCAGTCGATGAGGTAATGAAGATCAATTATATGGACATCACGCCGGTCGAGTATATGGATCAGGAGAAGCAGCAGTTTGCCTGTCTCGAGCAGAGTGGTCGCTATGGGCCCTATGAGAAGGAGTACATCCACGCCGATGGTCACCGCGTGCCGGTTCTGTTGAATGGGCTCATTATCGAAGATGACGATCAGCGATACATCTGGTCGACGGTTGAGGATATCACCCAACGCAAGAGGGCAGAGCATGCACTGACGAGTTCTGAGGCGGATCAGCGTGCCATTCTCGAAAACATGTCTGACACCTTTATTCGTACCGATCTCAACGGTGTGGTCGAGCGGGTGTCACAGGCAATAATCGATCTGCTCGGCTATGAGGTTGAGGAGGTGGTGGGCCGAGAGACAAGCGGCTTCTATGTCGACCCAGGTGATCGCACGCGTATGCTGGAGAAGCTGCGAAAAGAGGGTGTGGTGCACGACTTCGAGATGCAGTTCCAGCGCAAAGATGAGAAGAAGGTCTGGGTTTCGCTCAATCTCCAGCGCCGGACCAATGAGCAGGGCGAAGTGATCGGCATGGAGGGGATGCTGCGTGATATCACCCTGCGTAAGGCGATGGAGCAGGCGCTGCGCGATTCGCACGATGAGCTAGAGCGGCGCGTCGATCTGCGTACTGAGCAGTTGCAGCAGGCCAAGAATGAAGCGGAGCAGGCCAACCGTGCCAAATCGGAGTTTCTCTCGCGCATGAGTCATGAACTGCGCACACCGATGAACGCCGTGCTCGGATTTGCACAGCTGCTCGAGGTCGATGAGGAGCTGGGTGAGGATCAGCGTGATAGCATCCAGGAGATTCTGATGGCCGGCAACCATCTGCTGGAGTTGATCAATGAGGTACTCGATATCGCACGAATCGAGTCGGGTCGTTTCGCACTGAGCTGTGAAGAGGTCAATCTACAGGTGCTGTTTGAGGAGTGCCGTAAGCTGATGCAGCCGCTGGTGGAGCAGAAATCGCTCAGCCTCGGCTGTAATGTCACTGTCTGTGAAGAGTTTAAATTCTATGGTGACTACACACGCATCAAACAGGTGGTGCTCAATCTGCTCAGCAACGCGGCTAAATATAACCGTGAAAATGGCAGCATTGAATTGAGCTGTGGCCTCATAGAGGATCGGGTCCGCATCAGCGTTACCGATAGTGGTATCGGTATAGCCGAGGGTCATCAGAGCGAGATGTTTGAGGCCTTCAACCGCCTGGGTCAGGAGGGGAGTCAGATCGAGGGGAGCGGCATCGGCCTGATGATCTCTGACAACCTGGCCCAGGCGATGGGTGGATCATTGGGTTTTGTCAGTCGTGAAGGTGAAGGCAGCACCTTCTGGATCGAGCTGCCAATCTCGGGCCTTCCCACCACATAATAATCTCTACCCACGCGGACATTTCTCGCCCGTCTTGATAGTCGATGGTTATCATCTGTCGGCGCATTATCACTGCGAATATTCACTTTTAACTCTTTATTAACCAACGAGAATATCGTTGGTTAATATGATCTGTACGACTTTGTTTTCCTCTACCACACATCACCATCCTTGACATAGTAAGACGGCTGTATTATTTATTTAATAACAAATAAGACAGTTGTCTTACTTATGGCGGGTTCAGGAGGTGGTCACCATGGCGATGGCAGAGCAGCAGGTTAAATCGGATATCGCATCACTCGATCGTAAGACCTTCGATCGCTGGTTCAGTGAGGCGTTTGATCAGCGAATGGCGGAGCGGGAGGCAGCCCATGTCCCCTCACTGGCAATCATCGCCACCAAGGGCACGCTCGATATGGCCTATCCCCCCCTTCATCCTCGCCTCTACCACCGCAGCACTCGGGTGGGATGTCTCGATCTTTTTCACCTTCTACGGTCTGGAGCTGCTCAAGCGCGATCTCGATCTCAACGTCACACCGATAGGCAATCCAGCGATGCCGATGAAGATGCCGGTCGGACCTGACTGGTTCCAGCGTATCAACTGGAAGTTGCCCAATATGGTGATGAACAACATGCCCGGATTTGAGGGCATGACCAAGGGGCTGTTTGGCAAAACACTGGAGAACAAAGGTGTTGCAACGGTTGGTGAGCTGCGTGACATCTGCGTTGAGTCTGAGGTGAAGCTGGTCGCCTGCCAGATGACGGTCGATCTGTTCGGATATGACCAGAACGAGTTTATCCCCGAGGTGAGCGACTGGATTGGTGCCACCTCATTTCTGCCCGTGGCCGCCAAGGCCGATGTCGGGCTGTTTATCTAGCAATAAGGAGAGCGTAATGAGTCATGCAGTTGCACAGGAAGTTGATGCCCGAGGACTTAACTGTCCACTACCCATTCTGCGCATGAAAAAGGCGATGGGCAGTGTTGAGAGCGGTGATGTGGTGAAGATGGTCGCAACCGACCCCGGTTCGGTAAAGGATATGGAGGCGTTCTGTACCCAGACCGGTAATGAGTTGATTGAGACGGCTGAAGAGAGTGGTGCCTTCGCCTTCCTGGTGAAGAAGGGGTAGGCGAGTGGCAAGGCGTGTATTGGTCATGGGGGCTAGCGGCTTTGTCGGTAGCCACGCGCTTGAGGCGCTGCAGAAAGTGGTCGGGGAGTCGCTATTTTTGCGGAAGCTTGTTTTGGGCATCCAAGCCCAAGCAAGCGGCAAATACTTAACGCGACCGTTTATGCCTACGGCGCCCCG